>CADBNB010000373.1 GCA_902795895.1 uncultured Lachnospiraceae bacterium
CCTGTACCTGGTACTAAATATACTCTAGCGATACTCTTTTTTCTTCTACCTGTTCCGTAAAATTTTGAACTAGCCAATGTTATTTCCTCCTTTCAAAACCGTATTAATATCTCTTAGCGATTTCTAAAACTTCTGGTTTCTGTGCTGCATGAGCGTGCTCTGCTCCAGCGTATACATGTAATTTTGTCAACATGCTTCTTCCCAAAGGTCCCTTTGGAAGCATACCCTTTACAGCAAGAGTGATAACATCTTCAGGCTTCTTAGCTAACTTTTCTTTCAAAGTCTGCTCTTTCATTCCACCTACGTAATCTGAATGATGGTAGTAAATCTTCTGATCCATCTTCTTACCTGTTACTTTAATCTTCTCTGCGTTGATTACGATTACGAAATCTCCTGTATCAATATTAGGTGTGTATGTTGGTTTGTTCTTTCCTCTTAACACCTTTGCAATTTCTGATGACAAACGTCCTAATGTCTGATCTGCAGCATCAACTACATACCATTTTCTTTCAACGTTAGCTGCACTAGCCATAAAACTCTTCATTGGTTTTCCTCCTTGTAATATATACAAATGAAACTCTCAACTATTCATTTACTACAGTAATACTCTTTCCTTGCCTTTACCGGGGCTTTGGTTAAGCATTTCCAGACATATCACAGTTATTTATTTTAACTCTTTCTTATTCGTTTGTCAATACTATTTTTGCTTCATCATCATCTTCTGTTTTGCTTTTATTTGAACCAAATGCGCAATACAAAATAAATGATACAAATAACACTGCCACTGCCATCCAGAAGCATCTTACTTCCATAGCTCTTTTTTCAAAGAAATCATAATATCCTTTGAAATATACAGCCAAAATAATCAAAGGCAACACATATTTGCAGTATCCGTGAAGCTTTCTTGGGAATTTCATACCGCTTCCTGCATCAGTTTCTGCAAGGAATTTTTCAAATCCCCAACCGTTTAGCTTATTACAGAACAATACCATCAAAAGACTTCCTAGTGGCAAAATGTTATAAGAAACGATAAAATCCTCTAAATCCATCACATTTGTTCCAGAACCCAAAGGCTGGAAACCTGACCATACGTTGAAACCTAAAATTGCAGGCAATGACGCAATGGTAATACCAAATAAATTGATGCAAACAGCCTTTTTTCGGCTAATGTTAAACTGTTCCATGCACATGGCAATAATATTTTCAAATACAGCAATTACAGTAGATAAAGCTGCAAATGACATAAATACAAAAAAGCAGGTTCCCCAAACTTGACCGTAAGGCATATGATGAAATACATTTGGCAATGTTACAAATAAAAGAGATGGTCCTGCATCCGGTTCCACTCCATAAGCAAAACATGCCGGAATAATAATGATACCGGCAATCAATGCAATTAAGGTATCCAAAACCGTAACATGAAGTGCTTCTCCCGGAATTGAACGGTCTTTTGATAAATAACTACCAAAGATTTCCATAGAACCGATACCAACACTAAGTGTAAAGAATGAATGTGTCATGGCATCAAACAAAACATTTCCAATTCCCTGTGCCTTCATTTTTTCAAAATCAGGAAGAAGGTAAAATTTAAGTCCTTCCATACTATTTTTCAAAAGCAATGAATGTACCGCCATAACTAGCATAAGTACGATTAACGCACTCATCATATATTTTGATACTTTTTCCACACCGTTTTTCAAACCGAGGGCACAAACACCGATACACAAAGCAATCACTAAAAATGTAAATCCAATCATCTGTGTCGGGCTTCCGATCATATCACCAAACTGCTTTGAAACGGCTTCCGTTCCACCGCTCCAATGGCTTCCTTTTGCCATAACCACGATGTAATTCACCATCCAGCCGGCAACCATAGTGTAAAACATCATAAGCAGATAGTTTCCTGCAAGACAGAATACACTAAATTTGTTCCATCTTTTATTTTCCGGTGTCAAAATTTTAAATGCACTACAAATACTTCTTCCGCTGCCTCGTCCAATGGTAAATTCAAAAATCAAAATTGGTAATCCAAGCATGACTAAACATGCCAGATAAAGCAAAATAAATGCAGCTCCTCCATTTTTACCACAAATGTAAGGGAACTTCCACACATTTCCCAAACCTACTGCACACCCGGCCGAAACCAGAATGAACCCCAATCGTGTACCAAATTTTTCACGTCCTTCTTTTTCCATACTCCTTCTCCTTTTCAATTTTTCTTTTTTAATCGCTTTTTCTCCCCAAAAGCTAATAGATGTTCTCTCTAAGTCTCCCTTATGCAAGAATTTCGAGAGAACATTCAATTAAATGGTACTATTTACCAATTACAAAGTCAAGTAAGAGAATAAAATTGCTAAAATTAACAAAAAACTTGCTTATATTTTCCTTTTCAATACCTGATAATTAAACTATAATAAGTATATGTAGGTTTTTTGCAGAAAATATTAGTCAACTCACGTTTGATTACCTGTTTTGACCTTTTTCGCCACAAACCTATCTGAATCACAAATGAAAGGAAGTATTTACATGGAATTTGTTTTAGATGTTCACACGCATTCCCTTGCCAGTGGTCACGCATACAGTACCATTCAGGAAATGGCAAAAGAAGCGGCAAAAAACGGATTAGAATTGCTTGGTATTTCAGAGCACGCACCTGCCATGCCGGGAACATGCAACGAAATGTATTTTCACAATCTGAAGGCAATTCCCGACGAAATTGACGGCGTGGAAATGTTATTTGGTATTGAAGCTAATATCATTGATTTTGAAGGTGGTGTTGATACTACACCTAGAACATTTGACTATTTGGATTATGCACTTGCCAGTTTTCACCCGGGTATATTAACCCCAGGCAGTAGCATTGAAAATACACAAACCTACTTAAAAGTAATGGAAAATCCATACATCAATATCATCGGTCATCCGGATGACAGCAGAGTTCCCGTGGATTATAAAGAATTGGTTGCACAGGCGAAAGCTACCAAGACATTGTTGGAAGTAAACAACTCCTCCTTATCTCCCATTTCTTTCCGTTCCAATGTTCGGGCAAATTACAAAACCATGTTGACACTTTGCGCAGAACAGGGAGTTCCCATCATTGTAAACAGTGACGCTCATATTAGTTTCGCAGTTGGAGACCTTGCATATGCCATTGATTTATTGGAGGAAATTGATTTTCCGGAAGAGTTGATTGCAAATGAATCTGTGGATCGTTTCAAGTATTGGATTAGCTTAAAAAAGAATTTTTAAAGGAGTTGCCTATGTCAAATAAACTAAAATGTCAGGAAACAGACCAGTTATTTCAGGGAATTTGTTCTCTCAATTCTTTAGAGGAATGTTACCAGTTTTTTGAAGACATTTGTACGATCAATGAAATTCAGGCTATGACACAGCGTTTTCAGGTAGCTAAAATGCTTCGGGAAGATAAAGTTTACACCGAAATTTCCACAAAGACCGGAGCATCTACTGCTACCATCAGCAGAGTGAAACGAGCCTTAAACTACGGAACCGACGGCTATGACTTAGTCATTAATCGACTAAAGGAGAAAGAATAATGCTTCTTTCTCCTTTTATTTTTTATCCTTTTCTCCTTTGTTGAATCGTTTTGCTATATGCTCATCGATAATCATCTCAATCATTTTTTTCTTAATGTATACATCAAAACTCAAAATACAAATAAAAGTAAAGCAGGTCAAAAATTCTTCATCTTCTTTATTCTTTGCCTTTCCCTTAAATGTACCTTCTGCTTTTTTATACTGTCTTATGACATCTTTCACAAGAAAATCAACCTGTTCCTCCTCATAAGAAAATACTTCTTCATATATACTTTCTAACCCTAATCCATCAGCCTCTGCCCCAAACATTTCCCCTAATGGTTGAAAAAGCGAGCGAATATCATTGATTGTCAAAATATTTTTAAAGTAATATATAAAAATCAAAAGCAACATATGCTCTTTCGAATATTTTTTCTTGATAGGAGGTGGTAACAAATGATTTTTTGTGTAATTATTAATCATAGTCTTCGTCAAAATCTTATCATCTGCATATCGCTTTTCTTCCGATAAGTGTTCATCCATAAAAGTAGTAACCTGATCCATATAAAGATCAATATTTGGTATCTCATCCGGATGAATGTATTCCACCTTTTGCAAATGCTCAATAATCTGACGAACGTACTCTGCGTTCGCTTTACTCAAATCAATCACCTCATACCACATTATATAGTATTTAAAACTACTTGGCAAGATGTATTTGCTTTTGCCCTACTTGACAAAAATATGTACCTAAAGTACAGTTATTTTATAGTAACCCCACATGTCAGTCTTCTGGCACTTTCATGCGTAAAAGTGGGTTTACATAACAGGTTCCAAGTGGCTAAAAAACCAGAAGCACACTTTGTAAAATAGAAATAAACCATGGATATTATAACCGAAAGTAAGGACTAAAAAAGACTTCGACAAAATATTCCAGAAAGGATGGTATACATAATGAAACGAACAGATTATATTGATTGGGATGCTTATTTTATGGGAATTGCAATGCTGTCTTCACACCGCAGCAAAGATCCAAACACAAGTGTCGGTGCCTGCATTGTAGGACAGGACAATCGTATTTTATCTTTAGGATACAACGGAATGCCAAGAGGATGCTCGGATGACGAATTTCCTTGGGCAAGAGAAGGAGACGATTTAGAGACAAAATATCTTTACGTTTGCCATGCGGAATTAAATGCTATTTTAAATTATTCCGGAAATAATATAAAAGGTGCCAAAATCTATACCACATTATTTCCATGTAACGAATGTACAAAGGCTTTGATTCAAAGTGGAATAAAAGAGGTTATCTATATTTCTGACAAATACGCTGCAACCGCAAGTGTCATTGCAGCCAAGAAAATGATGAAAAGTGCCGGTATCACCTACCGTCCTTATGTGCCAATCAATCAGGATATCACATTACATTTATAATTTTTTAAAAAAAGGAAACAAAGTAGTCACCTCAGACCACTTTGTTTCCTTTTTTATTCTTCTATGGCTTCCACCTTATTTTTTTGTTCATCCAAATACTTAAACACGTCGTTTTTGAATTGTTTCCATAATTTTGGATGTTTTACATAATATTTCGGGCACATCTTCCCGGTAACATCATAATGTCTGATGATATCATCTTTTTCCAAACCGTATTCATTACACAACCAAGCTACCAATTCAACCAAAGACTCATAACTTGTTTCATTGAACTTCCCGGAACTATCCGGATGGCATACTTCAATGGAAATAGTGTCGTCATTTCGCTTATTCGAAGCATATGCAATTTCATTTAAAGGCACGCACTGTATGATTTCGCCTTCCAATCCTACTACAAAATGGCTGCTGGCGTACCGTGTTCCTTTTTTTCGAAGCCCCTCAAAATAATTACGGTTTTCCTTTGCTGAACTTCCCGGATTGGCAGTATAATGTACAACCACTCCATTGACTTTGTCTAACGATTTTCCTGGTCTGGAATATTTATTCGGCGTCAAATACATTTCCTCAATGTCCGGCTGTTCCATCGCCACTCGGACTGCCATTGTATCTTGATTATTCAAATGTTTCGTGGCGTAACTTAATACAACACACACAAGAAACAATGCAGCAGCTGCAATGGATACAGTCACGATTACCTTGCAGAAAAATGCATCAATGCCGCCACTTTCCTTATTTTTCTTTTGATTACTCATAACTTCCTCTATACTTTCACAAACACATCCTGTTAAAGATATTCTTCAATATTGACTCGTTAATCTTATCGAAAGTGTGTCTCTGCTTTGTTGACATATTGCCTAAACAAATATCATAAAAGGGCATCACACACAGCAACGCCCTTTTTGAATTCACTCAACTCTAATTATTAATCAATACTGTAGTTAGGTGCTTCTTTTGTAATATGAATGTCATGTGGATGACTTTCCTTTAATGAAGCGGCAGAAATCTTAACAAATCTTCCGTTTTCTTTCAATAACTCGATATTTTTACATCCGCAGTATCCCATACCTGAACGAATACCACCGATTAACTGGAATACAGTATCCTCGATAGAACCCTTGTATGCAACACGACCTTCTACACCTTCAGGAACTAACTTCTTAGCATTTTCCTGGAAATAACGATCCTTACTTCCGTTTTCCATAGCTGCGATAGATCCCATACCACGGTAAACTTTGTACTTTCTTCCTTGGAATAACTCAAATGTTCCAGGTGCTTCATCGCAACCGGCAAACATACTACCCATCATACAAACATTGGCTCCTGCTGCGATTGCCTTTGTCATATCTCCTGAGTATTTAATTCCACCGTCAGCGATAATAGGTACTCCATACTGTTTTGCAACTTCGTATGCATCCATAATAGCTGAAATCTGAGGAACACCGATACCTGCAACTACACGTGTTGTACAGATAGAACCAGGTCCGATACCAATCTTAACTGCACTTGCTCCTGCCTCAATAAGAGCCTTTGTAGCTTCACCTGTTGCAACATTTCCTGCAATAATCTGTAAATCAGGATATTTTTCACGAATCATCTTAACGCAACGAATTACGTTTGCTGAATGTCCATGTGCACTGTCAAGTACAACTGCATCAACTTTAGCATCTACCAAAGCCTGTACACGGTCTAAAACATTTGCTGTAATACCAACTGCTGCAGCACAAAGCAATCTTCCCTGTGCATCTTTTGCAGCTAAAGGATATTTAATCTGTTTTTCGATATCTTTGATTGTAATTAATCCCTTTAAGTTACCATCCTTATCAACGATAGGTAATTTTTCTTTTCTTGCTTTTGCTAAAATCTCTTTTGCCTCAGAAAGTGTAATACCTTCTGGTGCTGTAATTAAGTTTTCTGAAGTCATAGACTCTTTGATTTTCTTTGTAAAATCTGTCTCGAACTTCAAATCACGGTTTGTAATAATACCAACTAACTTCTTACCTTCTGTAATTGGCACACCGGAAATACGATATTTTGCCATTAAATTATCTGCATCCTGCAATGTATGTTCTGGACTTAATGAGAAAGGATCTGTGATTACACCATTCTCTGAACGCTTAACTCTATCAGCTTCTTATGCCTGAGCTTCAATTGACATATTCTTATGAATAACACCAATACCACCCTGTCTAGCCATAGCGATAGCCATGCGGTGTTCTGTTACTGTATCCATTCCTGCACTCATCATAGGAATGTTTAACTTGATTGTCTTTGTAAGATTTGTAGACAAATCAATCTCATTTGGAATAACTTCCGAATAACTAGGTACTAATAACACGTCATCAAATGTAATGCCTTCACCGATAATTGTTCCCATTATAATATCCTCACTTTCTCTTTACTAAATGTACTCCAATCGATTATCTGATTTTAAAAAGTATATCGAAAATTCAAATGTTTGTCAACAGATTTCAACCATTAACATATTTTCTGCCAAGTTTTATTTTCATGCAAGATAACATTTTTTCAGAAGGTTCAAGCATAATGATTGAATTGCTCCCTTGATAAGGAGTTACTACTCCATAAACATCACCTTTTTTTCTTGCAGACGCAAAATCTACCTTTTTAAGATTTGAAAAATGTTTCAATTCATTAGATTCCATAGGAGCAAATAATTCAATATTATCCGTTTCAATACTGGCAATATTTTTTCTCTTGCTCTTGTTTGTAATCTTTGCAATGGTAATCACATCATCACAATAAATATATTCATATTCTATTTTTCCCCTGTGATAAAAGTATGTAGTTATCGCCACAATCACAATTATCATCGGTATAGATTGTAACACCGGCATCATTGTACCAAATAAATTTGCAGACACGCATGCTGCAATAAAGAAAGCTATTGCAGCTAAATAAACAATAGCGGCAATTGTATTTCGAATAAACGGTTGACGAGGCTTTACTACTACCTCTGCATATAATGAATCCATAAATTCCTCCTTATACTGACGTTTTTTGTTTTTTTATCATTTACGAAAAGGAAGAACGATGCAATCCGTTCCTTTCAAACATCGCTCTTCCTTCTATATTATCCTATTTCTTTAAACATATCAATTGTCTGATGCAAATTACTAAACACTTTTTGTCAAACAACATCATCAAACTTTTCTATCAACCAAGAAATATCTTTATTACATCATTCCCATTCCAGGGTTACCTGCTGGCATAGCTGGTAAATCTTCTTTAATCTGTGCAACAACTGACTCTGTTGTAAGTAAAGTAGATGCTACTGAGCAAGCATTCTGCAATGCACTTCTTGTAACCTTTACAGGATCTAGGATACCAGCCTGAACCATATTTACATACTGTTCATTGTAAGCATCGTATCCTTCACCAGGCTGTGACTCTCTTACGTGGTTGATGATAACAGCGCCTTCCAATCCTGCATTTGCAGCGATTGTTGACAATGGAGCCTCAAGTGCCTTCAAGATAATGTTTGCACCTGTCTTTTCATCACCTTCTAATGTATTAGCAAGTTTTATAACTTCTTTTGAAGCGTGGATGTATGCAGAACCACCACCTGCGATAATTCCTTCTTCTACTGCTGCCTTTGTAGCTGCAAGAGCATCTTCCATACGCAACTTAGCTTCCTGCATCTCCGTCTCTGTAGCAGCACCAACACGGATAACTGCAACTCCACCAGCTAATTTAGCAAGTCTTTCCTGGAATTTCTCGCGGTCGAAGTCAGATGTTGTCTCTTCGATTTGCTTCTTAATCTGTCCAACTCTTGCCTCGATAGCATCTTTATCGCCTTCACCATCAACGATGATTGTATTTTCTTTCTGAACCTTAACTGATTTTGCACGTCCTAACTGATCAAGTGTTACTTCTTTCAAATCTAATCCTAACTCTTCAGAGATTACCTGACCACCTGTAAGGATTGCAATATCCTCTAACATAGCTTTTCTTCTGTCACCATATCCAGGAGCTTTTACAGCTACTACTGAGAATGTTCCACGAAGTTTATTGATAACTAATGTAGATAATGCTTCACCCTCAACATCTTCTGCAATAATAAGAAGCTTTGCACCAGACTGTACTACCTGCTCTAACAATGGCAATAATTCCTGAATATTTGAAATCTTCTTATCTGTAATTAAGATAAATGGATTTTCAAGATTAGCTTCCATCTTTTCCATATCTGTAGCCATGTATGCTGAAATGTATCCACGGTCAAACTGCATACCTTCTACTAAGTCTAATTCTGTCTTCATTGTCTTAGACTCTTCGATTGTGATAACACCATCGTTTGAAACTTTTTCCATAGCGTCAGCAACCATCTGTCCTACGCTTTCGTCTGCAGCTGAAATTGCAGCAACTTTTGCAATCTGCTCTTTTCCATTTACTTTAGCGCTCATTCCCTTGATTGCTTCTACTGCACAATCTGTTGCTTTCTTCATACCCTTTCTAAGAACGATAGGATTTGCACCTGCTGCCAAGTTTTTCATTCCTTCGTTAATCATAGCCTGTGCTAAAACAGTAGCTGTTGTTGTACCATCTCCAGCAACATCATTTGTCTTTGTTGCTACTTCTTTTACAAGCTGAGCACCCATATTTTCAAATGCATCTTCTAATTCAATCTCTTTTGCAATTGTTACACCGTCGTTTGTGATAAGTGGTGCACCAAATGATTTATCAAGAACTACGTTTCTTCCCTTAGGTCCCAATGTAACTTTTACTGTATTTGCTAACTGGTTTACACCAGCCTCCAATGCTGTTCTGGCTTCTGCTCCAAATTTAATTTCCTTTGCCATAGTAAAAACTCCTCCTTTTTATAAAATGTCCTCTTGAAAATCCGACATATGAAATCTTTCTATTTATGTTTCTAAGTTAATCCTCTACAATTGCTACAATGTCATTCTGCTTTACAACGATAAACTCTTCATCTCCAAGTTTAACATCTGTTCCTGCATATTTAGAGTAAATCACCTTATCTCCAACTTTAACCTGCATGGTAACTTCTTTACCGTCAACTACCCCACCTGGTCCTACAGCGATAACCTCTGCCTGCTGTGGCTTTTCCTGTGCCTGACCTGGTAATACGATACCTGATTTTGTAGTTTCCTCTGCTTCTAACTGTTTTAATACAACCTTATCTCCTAATGGTACTAATTTCATTTATGATTCCTCCTTCTACGCTCTCGACATTTTTTAACATTATTAGCACTCTTTCCATTTGAGTGCTAATCACTTATTACATATATTAGTTGTTTCTAATTGTAAAATCAACTTGCACTTTCTTGTAATTGTTAGTATTTTTTTTGAATATCTCCACTTTTCTTGTTTTTACTCTATTTTTCTTACATTTCCTTTTTATATCAGTATTCTCTCGGTAAACAAGCTCTTGCCACCTTCAATTGGATAATAACCACTGCCAATTGTTTTGTTATTTCCTATTACAAAACTCTAGTGCGACCGCGGTATTGCGCATCAAAAAGAGGTCTGCCCTCTGGCAGACCTCAATCTTTGTCTAAGTTAAATATTTTCCAATTCATCAAAAATGTAATCAAACACCGGTGCTAATCCTACAATTTCCGCTCCGTAATGATTCATCTCACCATCCGCACAGATACGGATGATTTTCACAATACAATACAATACTTTCTCCGGATCTCCCAATTCCAATCTGGCATTGAAATAATAATCCAACGGCAATACACACGTCGAACTAAATCCTACTCCTGATTTTGAAATATCTGTCACCTCAACCGGTGCAGAAACATCCATCTCAACGTAATCCTGTCGAAACAACTTTGACAACTCTAACTCAATATTCACAGGATATCTCTTATTTCTTCTCTTTTCTATCATATGTTCTCCCCCTACCTATTAAATGATTAAGCCTGCCACCATTACACATACCATGCAAACTGCGGCATCCTCTATGGCTACTCCCCCACTCTTTGCGTAACAATTACTATCATCATTTACGCATTCACTCTATATTATAATTTTACTTTTTTCACAAGATTCAGTCAAGGAAATTCTTTCCATTTTTTCACAAAAGAATTGGTAGCAAATCCTATGAAGCAATCATCTGTATTTGCATTACATGAAGTACGTTTGATTTTCTACATATCCTTTGATATAGTAATATTATACGGAAGTCTTCCGAAGGAAAATATTTCCGAAATCATGGTATAAGGAAGACTCCGAGAGAATATCACCTTACAGGAGGACAATATGAGTGAAATAAACGTAAAATCATTAACGATTGGCTCAGGTTTGCCAAAAATCTGTATTCCAATTGTAGCAAATACAGAAGCAGAAATCATCAGTCTATTACCAACTTTAGACCGTCAGGATATTGATTTACTCGAATGGCGACTTGATTTCATGGACGCGTCCGTTTCAAACGAACAATTGACAAACATCGGAAAAGCCATTATGAAAGCATTGCCATCCAAACCACTTCTTGTTACCTTCCGTACAAAACAGGAAGGCGGCGAACGGGAGATTTCAGCAGATGACTACTGTAATATGTATCGTTGTTTTGCCAAAGAAAAAGCAGCAGATATGGTTGATTTAGAATTATTCTTTTTAGATAATAAGGAACAAATCAAATCATTTACAAAGGAATTACAAGCCGAAGGATTAAAAGTCATTTTCTCAAATCATGACTTTCAAAAAACCCCCGAAAAAGCTGAAATAGTGAAGCGTTTGACAAAAATGCAGGAATTAGGGGCTGACATTGCAAAAATTGCCGTTATGCCTAATTCTTCAGAAGATGTATTGACATTATTATCTGCCACAAATGAAATGAAAGAAAAACATAACGATACACCTTTTGTTACTATGTCCATGGGCGAACTTGGTGCTATTTCCCGCGTGAGTGGTTCTATCTTTGGTTCTGCCATAACCTTTGGAGCACTTTCCAAAGCATCAGCTCCCGGTCAGATAGCACTTGATGATTTGCGTAATATATTATCTCTGTTTTCAGTCTGAGCAAAGAGCGCAAGCTCAATGCGAAGGCTGGAAAACTGGCATGTACGGCTTTCCAAGAGAACAAGCTACTGCATTATTCGATTGGAGAACAAAGAAAGGAATCGGCATTCACCGATTCCTTTTTATATATTATTTTGCTTTAATATCTTTCTTTCCACTTAAGAACTCAACATACTTTCCTGTTCCGATAGCTACTACCGTCATAGGGTTTTCTGCAGTCATAGTCGTAATACCTGTTCTTGCCTCAATTAACTCTTCTAATCCACGAAGTAATGAACCACCACCGGTCAACACAATACCACGGTCTGCAATATCTGCTGATAATTCAGGTGGAGTCTTCTCAAGTACAGTGTGTACTGCTTCTACAATCTGTGATGTTGACTCCTGCAATGCTTCTTCCATCTCTTCAGATGTTACTGTGATTGTCTTAGGTAAACCTGTAACAAGGTTTCTACCTCTTACGTCAACACTTTCAATCTCATCTCTTCTAAATGCTGTTCCGATATTCTTCTTAATATCTTCTGCAGTTCTCTCGCCAATCAAAAGATTGTGTTTCTTTCTCATATAACGAACGATTGCTTCGTCAAAGTTATCTCCGGCAACCTTAATTGAAGTACTAACTACTGTTCCACCTAATGAGATAACAGCGATATCTGTAGTACCACCACCGATATCTACAATCATATTTCCACATGGTCTTGAAATATCAATACCAGCTCCGATTGCTGCAGCAATTGGCTCTTCAATAATTGCAACTTCTCTAGCTCCTGCAAGCATAGTTGCATCTTCTACAGCTCTTCTCTCAACTTCTGTTACCTGAGTAGGTACACATACACTGATTCTAGGCTTACGGAAACGTGGTTGTTTACCGATTGCTTTTTCAATAAAATAACGTATCATCTTTTCTGTATACGTATAATCAGAAATAACCCCCTGTCTTAAAGGACGAATGGCAACAATGTTACCAGGTGTTCTACCAAGCATCAATCTTGCTTCTTCACCGATTGCCTTAATCTTGTTTGTATCTCTGTCAAAAGCTACTACTGAAGGCTCTGTCAAAACTACGCCTTTACCCTTAATATATACCAAAACACTAGCTGTGCCTAAATCAATACCAATATCGCATCCGATCATCTCGATTACCCCTTTCCAGTTTAATGTTCTCCCAAAACAACACTTAGAGAACATTTTATCCAATCTATTGTCTATCACTATTCATGTGAATGGCAGCGTTTCTATTACTGCGCACTCACCCATTGTTTTTCTTACACATACTTCTACATTATATATGCATTTACTCTTTTTTTCAAAGTTTTTTTTGCTTTTTTTTGATTTTTTTTATATTTTCTTATATATATACAATTTTACCTATGATAAATACTATTTTTTTGCATATATTCACTAGATGATATTGCCATTTTCTAACTATACACTTATACTTATTATATGGTGCGATGTGTTTTTTGACTCACTCACCGTATTGCTGTGGACATGACCAGTCAAAACCTGACAGAAAGGAGACTAATCTTATGACACCATCTAAAATAGAGTTAAAACATGAATTGCGTCAGATTTCAAGTTTTCAGGGGCTACGTGCCTCACGCTTTTTTCTCATTTTTTCCTCTATACTTGTTACATTATATTGTATTCTAAACCGATATGGAATATTTAGTTCCTATTTGTTATTCATAAATTTACTGGCACCATTTTTCCTAGCACTTATTCCAACAGATAAAAATCGGGATAATTTTTATCTCATCTCACTTTGCAAAGAGTATGATTTTCAGTCCATTGATTATTTTGCACACCTTATTACTTTTTGGGCAAGCAATCTATTATTACTGATTTGGACAGGAAAAACGATAATCAGTGCTCCTGTTGCACCACTTTCGGATATTATGCCATTTTTATTGTTAATCTGCAATATTTTATGTTACTTGTTTGTATATTATTATTACCAATTCCGACTACATTATCGATTATCAAATAATGTTTTTTAAAAAGGATACGTTTTGTACCATCCCAAAAGTTAAAGTTGCTACATGTTACGTATCCTTTTCCATTTATTTATGTTAATCCCAAAAAATCCCTGTCAAATACTATACTTATCTGATGGACCACCATTCATCAAAAAATATTTTTATTCTGCAGATTTCTCTTCCTCTAAAGTTTCCTCTCCTTCTGTTGATTGTTCTTCATCCACCACCCTGTTTTCTTCCGTATCTTCTGTTGGTTGTTCTGTAACATCTGAATCGTTTTGCTCTTCTGTTAAGTCCGTATTTTCATTGTTCTCGCCCTTCGACTCGTTACGCTCATCATCCTTTTCATTAAACCATTGCATACCTAGTTCGTTATGATATCCACCATAATGATTTCCATTTTTCTTTTCAAGCGACTCTCCTACGCTGCCGAACACCTTATAAAGCTTTTCCGTTTTGTTCACCGTATCAACAAATGAAAGAGTTAAGGATGCACAAATATCTGACTTTGGTACCTGATAGAATAATTGACAATATACTCCCTGACCAATGGAAACCTTTCGTTTTGTAGCCCAGGATTCTTTCGTATAAATATCTCCATCTGCACCACCTACATAAAGTAAGTTATTCACAGAACTATGATACACTTCACCTTCTGTTACTGTATCATCCTTCACAACTTTTCCGGTCTCAAAATCGTAAGTATAAACGCTTGTGGATGCCGAAAGGCTACTCTTCCATTGTAATTTTTTATAATCACTTCTAACTGATATAATTTCTAAGTTCCATGCATTTGGATACATATAATTGTCTTTATCCAAATATAAAATAATACCATTTTTTTCAAAAGAATATACAATAATTCCGTTAATATTATGCATAACAACCATTTTCGTATCCGCATAATCCAAAACCCACTCACTGGCTCTTGGCAATTTTGCAATTTCACTCATGCCATGCTCATCCAAATA
>CADBNB010000374.1 GCA_902795895.1 uncultured Lachnospiraceae bacterium
GCAGGTACTTCTGTTGCAGGTACTTCTGTTGCAGGTACTTCTGTTGCAGGTACTTCTGTTGCAGGTACTTCTGTTGGATTTACAACGCTGATTTTCTTTACAGTTTTCTTTTTCGCATCAACTTCATAGTTTCCTAATGAGATACTATAATTCTTTGTATCATTGTTGTCCCATGTTCCAGAACCATTGTTAAAACATGCCTTAATTTTCTTAGCATCTTTTACATCAATCGTAATGCTCCACTTTCCATCGCTTACTTTTTTCATTTTTACACCTGGAACCTTTGTCCATTTACCATTCACGCTGTAGTGAATGTATGCCTTTTTCCAAGATGTCTTTTCAGATCTCTTATAAACAACAGTTACCTGTGAAACTGGTTTACTTGTTTCAGTAATAGCTGAACCTGTTGGTGTTTCTGTTGCAACTGCCACATCACTTACTTCCTGAGCAAAACTGCTGATTCCACTGTTTGCAAATACACCAGCAATCATAGCTGATGCAAGTACAACTGAAATGTTTCTTTTTTTCATTGTCTACTTTCCCCTTTTCTTTTTCTGTCAAACTGAACATATCAACATAAACGATATATTCCTCAAATGTCTCGTTCTTTTCATTTGGAATACCGGCACAAAACGGCTCCAAAAAAAATTATTTTCTCTCCCAACAAAGACATATTAGTGAATTGTTACAGATATATTATACATTCATTAATATTTTTTGTCAATTATTCAACTTTTGTTATTTTTTTATTTTCCTGGTCTATGCAATATTTCCCAAAACCTACTGTATAATTCTTACTACTATTGTTATCCCAGGAACCGGAACCATTGTTAAAGCACATGGTAATTGTATCTTCCGATTTCATGTCTATATCTATTTTCCACATGCCATTTGTGAGCTTAGTCATCTTTACTCCTGGAACTTTTGTCCATGTTCCATTTAATTTGTAATGAACATAAGCACTTTTCCATGATGTACTTTTGCTTCTTTTATAAATAATCGTTACTTTCTTCTCCACAGGTTCTTCTGTAGGTTCAGGATTATTAGTAGGCACCATGGTTGGTGTAGATGTCGGTACATTAGTTGGTGCAGAGGTTGGCACCTTCGTCGGTTCAGTTGTTGGTGCTTTTGTTGGTGTCTTAGTTGGGGCTGTTGTCGGTGCCTCTGTTGACAATTTTGTTACCTTTTTCTTTGATTGATCCACCAAATAAGCTCCCGTTCCTACCGTATAATTCTTTTTGTTATTATTGTCCCAGCTTCCACTGCCGTTGTTAAAGCAAAAGGTAGCCAATGTTTCACTTCCCATTGAAATTGTAATTGACCAGTATCCATTGCTAATTTTATTCATCTGTACACCAGGACTTACAGTCCAAACACCATTTATCTTGTAATGTGCATATGCATTTTTCCAAGATGAACTTGTACTTCTTTTATAGTATACAGTAACCTGATTTTGAACAGGTGTTGGGACAATTGTAGGTGTTGCTGTTGGTTCCTTTGTTGGTGTTGCCGTTGGTGCTTTTGTTGGTTCTGCTGTTGGTTCCTTTGTTGGTGTTGCCGTTGGTGCTTTTGTTGGTTCTGCTGTTGGTTCCTTTGTTGGCTCTGCTGTCGGCAAAATCTTTTTCACAGTAAACTCATGCTGCATTTTCCTTGTAATCTGAGAAGCCTTATCTGTTGCTTCGTAAACTACGTAATAATTACCTTCCTCCAATAGTTTCAAGCCAAATGAACGATCCGATACATAAATACATTTGTCATTTCGATATAACTTGTATTTTGTTGAAAATTCACCGCAATAACCGTTATAGCTTACATTGCAACCGAAAAATGCGTCCGAATTTAATGTATATTCATTCGAATTATTACTCCATTCAAACTCTAAATCCATAAAGTCGCAATGTTCTACAACTTCAATCTTTTTTCCTGTAATGTCATCAACTCCGTTTTCCGAGTCAATGTAATAAGAACCGATTTTTTCTGGTTTCCATGAAATAGCTGTTGGTTCATTATAATCACATTCTAAAACAACTTTTCCTTTTTCATCGCTGATTTTGAAACTACTTTTCTTATTCTCAGAAGGAATGACATCAAAATGGCACTCTTCATTTGCAACAATCGTTTCCGGTACATTTAGTACGTTTTCAATTTTACTTAAACGAAAGATGCATTCCGAATCTACATATCCGTCGCCGCCTTCTTGAATATCACCATTATTTATTGCTGTCTCGTCCAACTCAGTCATTACATATTCCTCAACAGGAACATCATTAACTAACATCTTAATACTATGAATAAATATTGAGCTTTCACCCTCTTCAGACACTATCACAACCCAATTATAATCACCATAATTTTCTGCGCTTATGTCTTTTACAACGTTATTCAAGTCTACCACAATAGTTCCGCCATCGAAATAATCCTTTCCTGTTAAAGCAAGAGGATTGTCATTGTATGGGTGTGAAAAACTATGTACGGAATAATTTTTCGCAGTATTCGAGTTCCATGCTGAAATAGTAAATTTTGCATTATTTCTCTCACACAAATCCATGTCAATAACCATTTTTGCATTGGAATGTGAAGCTGTATCATCCACACGAATAACATTTAATCCTCGCACTGCCTGCACACGATTTGTTTCATTTTCCATAACAACGGAAGATGAATTTAATGCATCATAAGATAACCATACATATCCGTCGTTCATCCATTCTTTTCCCCAGGAATTTGCAATCTTAAATGCTCCTTTTTCTCCATCTTCGATTATACCGTCGTTATTGATATCTACAAAAACATCATCATCGTATCCAACAATTGTCATACGATGTAACCCGTTGTTTCCATTTCTTGTTTTTACACATACTTTTTCACCGGCATATTTAGAATTCTTATCTAATTTTGTATAAGTCCAATCATATCCTACATTTGGATCATTCGCTGTACACAAGATGACATTTCCCTCTGCCAACTGAGTTTTCATCTTTACAAGATCCTCATCTTGCGGATTTTCAATATTATCCGGTGTAGCAATATCTGAATATCCTGTAATTCTATTGTCACTTGCTTTCTTCCATATTTCTTCATCCGGGAACCATGTCAATGCACTGCTTTCATCATCAAAATCTGCTGCATCCTTCATATAAACTGCACCAATATCTTTTAACGTATTAATCGCAGTAATCGTACCTGTTCCTCCTGCTTTTTGACGAACCAGATTATACGAAAAATAAGGTGAAAATGTATTTTCTTCTGTTGCCTCAACATTTCTCATCTTACACATCTGATAGGTAAGCGCATAATATGTAGTTGCCCAGCTTGCACATGCGCCCAAAGCTCCCTGCCTACTAATTTCAGGGAAATATTTTGATGCACTAAGGTCAACAAAATCTGGAAGTTCGCATGCAGACATAAATACCAAATCATCATCTTCTTCATCTTTCGAAGTCTTATTTGTACTTTCTTCTTCATCAACAATACCCATAAGATAATGTGTCTTCTCCGTTAATTCCTTATCCTTGTCCATAAAAGGACTTGCATACACAACATCCTCTTCATTCTCAATTTTTGCATTTACCAATACTAATTCATCGGTAAATGATCCTGCAATCATCCCAATTACAAGTGCCAATGCAGTGATTCTATTTTTTCTCATTACTTACTTCCTTTCTTTTTTAGGTTACTGTATTTTTACTATAATATTTTTTCTTATTTTTTACAATTCTATTATATAATTGTTAATTTTTGGAGTCAACGAGTTTTTCATATCTGTCTTTTTTTCACAAACAATATTGACATTTTTTCATATAGATATTATAAAATAAAATTACGACGCATAATAAAGACATAGTAATACATTTTGAAAGTTAAAGAGGATAATATATATGATTAACAAAATACAAAAATTATTTTTTAACACATTAACCCTTTTATTATTAACAGTATTTGGAATTTGTTGGGTATTTACCTGGTTGATAGCACAAGATACCGAATTTTTTGACACTTTTCCTTCCTTATCCGCAAGAATCATCTTTTTGACTGTTGGAACCTTCTTACTGACCATTATATTTTTTCGGGTCATTTCTTTTATGGATAAGAGTTCCAAAAGACAACTTTGGATTTGGATTGGAAGTATGTTTTTTATATCTGTCTGCATTTATACCGTATTAATTTCTTCTTTGCTTATTATTCCAAGATACGATAGTCACAGTATGCTTGACCAAGCACTTGTATTTGCCAACAGCAGCCAGGCTCCAATCAAAGAAAACAGTGTCTACTACATCTATTTCACAAAATATAGTAATAATTATACACTTACCATTATATTTGTATACTATTTTAAGTTATTAAATTTTCTTGGAATACATTCGTTTTATACGGCAGCTTATGTTTTTAATTCCATCTGTCTGCTTCTTGGAAATTTATTTACATTTCTAATAGCCAAACGATGCAAGGGACTTGCATTTGCTGCAAAAGTTTTATTATTATGTACTTTGAATCCGGTTTATTACCTTATGGCTTTTTGGGTGTATTCGAATACTGTAAGTGTACCTTTTATGATGTGTATCTTTTATTTAGGTATCTGCATTTATCAGTCGAAAAGCTATTATGTTCGACTTGTCCTTTCCATGTTATGTATGGTATTGGTAGTAATTTCCTATAAAATTCGACCAACTGCAATTTTTCCATTTATAGCATTGATTTTGGGATTGCTTTTTTACTCTGTTCGAAAAATTAGACGTAACGATATTTCTCTGAAAAGAATTATAAAATATGCTATTTTATCAGTCCTGTGTGTTGCCATTCTTTTTGGTACACATAAAGGGGTTCAACATTTGAACAATCATTATTTTGGAAATGTTACCAGTGGAAATTATCCAATTACCCACTGGCTAATGATGGGTTCCCACAAAGACGGAATGTATAATTATGAGGACGATACCTATACATGCAGCCTTAAAAATGATGAAAAACTAATAGAAACCACCAAGCAAACAATTGAGCACTATCAGATACTTGGCAGTCACACAGTTTTTTTCTGGCTAAAGAAAATGATTATTCTTTGGTCTGATGGTTCTTTTCAAGTAAACCGCCGACTAACACAATATGTCGGTTCCAACTCTATATCAGATTTGATTTTGGGCGCAGACAATCATCTTCTGATGTTATATTGTCAAATGTTTTGGTTAGTTATTTTACTGTTCACCATGTGTAATTTATACCATCAACGAAAAGAGAAAAAAGTTAATACCTATGACTTTTTGTTTATCGTTGTAATCACAGGCGCCATTGCTCTATATGTTATCTGGGAAGTGAAACCGGAATATGCAATTCCATTTCTTCCGTTTTTCTTCCTGTATGGCTCAAACATTAAATCGGAGCATCTTTCAAATTGGGTTTCGCTGCGAACAAAGAAATCCAAAATAGCTTACACGATTATGTTAGTTTCGTTTTCAGCTATTGTAACTTTTTTACAAATCAGTCAGCGCAATGTGCAAAAAAACTACGAATATGCCATTCATTGTTTTGGTAATTCCTGGTTAGAAGAAATTTCAATGAATAACTACACACAACTCACCCAGACATTTTATCCAGAAACTGATTTTAACCGAATTCAATTAAACATCCGCTTAAGCAAAGGGACAACCCCCGAAACCAATGATGGCAAACTCCATATTGAACTCTACGATACCTCAGGTCTGCGAGTTCTAAGTCAGGATGTTACAGCCAAAGATATTACAAATAAGAACCGACTTACCTTGTACTTAAGAACTCAGCCAGCCAGTACAGATCAAAGTTATAAACTTGTGATATATACACAACATGGAAAAAACGGTTCTTTGAATCTTAGAAACACCAAGGGAATGGATTTGGATTTGTATCCAGGCGTCATGACGATTGATGGAACGGAACAGTCTTTAGATTTGTATATGAATGTATATAAAGCGTAAAAAAACTCCGTTTTGGAACAACGAATTTCGTTGTTCCTCAAACGGAGTTTTCTTTACCATAACCAACGCTTGGCAAGTAGCCCTTTTGAAGCGGATAATCGAAAATCACTTGACAATATGCTTCATAACCATTATAACTTTGAAGAAGACTTTTTAGATTTCCCAAACATTTCTTTTGATTTTTTTAGGAGGTTTCACTATGAAACAAAGAAACACCATTATGGATGTTGCGAAAGCACTTGCCATGCTTGCCGTAATTATCGGACATACAAAATATGACGATAACGTGCGAATGGTATTATATACATTTCATTTGCCTGTATTTTTTATCATTTCCGGCTATTTTTTCAATATCAAAGAGTCTTTTCCACGTTTTTTCATAAAAAAAACAAAAGCATACGTAATTCCTTACGTTTCTTTTGCATTGATTATTCTTCTGTTTAACTATTGGTACAGTGGATATAAAGCAAAAGCCTTCAAATATAACAAAGAACGACTGATTTACCAGCAACGCTACACTACTCTTTGGTTTTTAACAACCTTATATATCGGTATTCTCTTATTTTGGCTAATTTGCTATCTATGCAAAAAGAACGAATGGCTCATTCTAATAGTAAGTACCACAATCAGTGTGATTGCTACACATTTTACAAGTCTCGAAACCGAAAAAGCATACTGGAATTATGATATTTCATGTATCATTCTCGTATACTTTGCGGTGGGCTATCTTTTTAGAAAAAAAGATGTCATAACTCTTGTAACAAAAACAAAACCTCGGGTTTACTTTGCCTTGTTTGCCTCTGTTTTTCTTTGTGCAACACTAACAACGCTTAACTACACCCTCACAAATAAAGAATATTACGAGCTTTTTCATAATCATTTCGGCATTTACCCATTGACAACGCTGGCTGCCGTTGCTGCATCATTTGCAATTTTTATGCTGGCACACCTTTTACGCAATGTAAAACCTTTGATTATCTTTGGACAAAACACCATGACATACTTTGCATTGCATCAAAGCGTTGCATTGGAACTTGCGAAAAAATGGTGTAAGCCCCTTTCCCCATGGCTCGGAAAATATATTTTGCTTTTTATCATCACAATGGGAATTTGCTTTGTTATCGATTATGGAATCAAACATTCACCACTGAAGTTTATATTAGGAAAATAAAAGAAGTTTTTCCCGTATTACTTTATAACGCAACCTATGTTATAATACTTTTTGGGAATTTGAAATGATCTCTCTGAATCTTTTTATGCAAGAATTTCGAGATAGATTTTTCTTGGATAACGACATTCCCGCAGTGCGTACACGGTGTGTACGACGAGGAAATGGAGAACATCCACGGAAAATATAGCCGAAATTATTGAATAAAGGAGATTCCGAGAGAACATTACTAAAATGAGGAGGAATAATACATGGAATTTAACACATTACAAAAAGCAATGATGGACGCTATGAAAGCCCGCGATAAAGAAAGAAAGGACTCCATTGCAGTATTGGTTTCTGCAGTAAAGAAACTTGCCATTGATAATGGATGCCGTGAGGACATTCCTGAAAACTTAGTAGACCAGGCAATCTTAAAAGAAATCAAGTCTGTAAAAGAGCAGATTGATACTTGTCCTGCAGACCGTACAGAGTTAAAGGAGCAGTACACAAAACGTTTGGCTGTAATGGAAGAATTTGCACCAAAAATGTTATCTGCTGAAGAAGTAGAAAAAATCTTAACAGAAAAATTTGCAGACGTAATCGCTACAAAAAATAAAGGTCAGATTATGAAAGCAGTTATGGCTGAATTAAAAGGAAAAGCTGACGGAAAAATAATCAACGAAGTAGTTGGAAAGCTTTGTCAGTAGACATAAAAAGGCGCCTTGGAGTTTTCTCCAAGACGCCTTTTATGTCTGTTATAATATACTTAACCCAAAAGTGGTCAACATATTTTCATTTCCCCAAATTAGGAATAAACGCCCATTCAAATGATCTGTGTTTAAATCAATGCTTAATAAAGATGCATTAGCATCACAGCCAACAATTTCAAGATTTCATAATCGAATGGATGATAATTCTATGAGACTCTTTCAAACATAAGGAACATAAATGTGCAGCTAGAACAGCAACTATTAACGAACCTTGACAGTTTAATAACTTCCCATAAATAGGTTCCGTAGGGATTTTTCACCCTTTTTTAGGAACACGGGAATGCTTTTAAGCTTCACAGATGATTTTTTTAGCTTTGTGGCACAGTTTTAATTTATACACTGCACCATGAATAATTCAGGTTGCTAAATCCAACGGAAATGCCGTATCCAAGTTTATATTCTCCTTCCGGAAGGTAAATGATGCCCCTAAGATTATTTGCGGCATTTTCTGCATTTACCAGTTTACCTACTCTTTCAACAGAAAATATATGCCTAACCCAAAAAGTTGTCAATACATTTTTGTTGCCAAAAAAATGGTATTTTTTTAAATAAATCCTTCTTCCCTGTAATGCTCCTCATTTTGAAACAGGACATAGGCTGTCTTCAGCCTTGAAAATCCCCAATGTTCATACAGTCCATGATGTTTAGGGTGCGTATATAAAACTACCGTACATCCTTTCACCTGTGTTAGTAACTCATTGATAATCACTTTGCCAAGACCATTTCCTCTATACTCATCCCTCACTGCCACATTGCAGATCTGCGCCTGACAAATGCCATCCGAAATAGCCCTGCCTACACCGATAATCTTACCTTCCTGCTTCAAAAACACAACCCCATAGCTGTTATGAAACACTTTTTCCTGAACACTGCTGTCATAATCACTTAAGCCATAAAATTTCAGTATCTCGCTGACCTGATTAAAATCAATATCTTCACACGTTTTTATTATTTCATAATTTGTCATTGTTAGTTACCTCGCTTTTTTCTTTTATGATGTGCTAACATCACAATCATTTGAACAAACTAGCTCAATAAAAATATAACAGCTTTTTCTGTTCGGAGGTATTTTAACAATTTTATTGTTAGCTATAACTATAATTGATATACTTTGATATTTTTTCCATTGTACTATCACTCTGCTGTGCCAGTAACCATCTAAATCATGAACTACCCACAACCGACTTCATCGGATGGAGTTTTCTTGCTGAATTACGATAAATGACTATTCTTATCCCTTTCCCTTAAATTCATTTGTAAAACCACCCGTCCTGTTACCGTCAAACTACTTAACACCATAGCAAGGCTGGCAATCATAGGATTTATAGAAATGCCAAAAGGCTTTAACACTCCCATGGCAATAGGTATCATGACAATATTATAAAAGAATGCCCAAAATAAATTTTGTTTCACATTTTTTATGGTTGTTTTGCTTATATGGATAAGGTCAAGGATGCTTCTTAAATCGTTTTTATTCAATATGACGTCGGAAGAATCCATGGCAATGTCCGTACCACTGTTGACACTGACACCAATATCAGCAATAGCAAGAGCTGGACTGTCGTTAATGCCATCGCCACACATCATGACAAAATGATTTTCTTTCTTTAATTCACGGATGGTATTTGCTTTTTCCTTTGGCAACACATCCGAAATAACTCTTGTTATGCCAATTTCCCCAGCAATTTTCTCTGCTGTTTCTTTGTTGTCCCCGGTAAGCATAATAGGCTCAATCTTCATGGCACGTAGGGTTTCTATCACTTCTTTTGTCTCCGCACGAAGGATATCATTTACCCCGATTAAAGCAATAATTTTCCCGTCTTTTACCACATAAACAATACTGTTTCCCATGGCGGACAGTGTTCTTTCCTCTTCCTGATGTGTATTTTCCAAACCATACTTTTCAAGAATTTTGGCATTTCCAATGATGTATTTTCCCTCATCTACAACTGCTGTAACACCGTAGCCACTTATATTTTCAAATTGGGACACTTCCAAAGGTTTCACTTTATGCTCTGTCAAATAATCCACAAATGCTTTCGCGATGGGATGGGTAGACTTACTTTCGATACTTCCCACAATCTGCAACAATTTCTCCTCAGAAAAATTTTCCAACACCAAAACCTTGGCAATCTTTAAAGTTCCATAAGTTAATGTTCCTGTTTTGTCAAATACGATTATATTTGTCTTTTGTGCATTTTCAAGAATTTCACTTTTCTTAATCAATATACCATTGGTGGCGCAAAGCCCCTCACTGACAATCATTGCAAGAGGAGTTGCTAACCCCAGACTACATGGGCAGGCAACGACCAAAATAGTAACAAATGTGGTAAGGGCTGTTTCCACGCCTTGACCACTGAAAAGATAAAACAAACCTGTCACAATGGCAATAAGCATAATCACCGGCACAAAATATCCTGCGATTTTATCCGCCACTTTTGCAATGGGTGCTTTTGTATTGCTTGCTTCCACTACAAGTTTCACGATTTCGGATACGGTAGATTCTTTCCCGATTTTTTCCGCCTCATACTCCATATATCCGTCAAAATTAAGACTCCCGGCAATGACTCTGCTTCCTGCTTCCTTTGTAACCGGCTTACTTTCCCCGGTAATAAAGGATTCGTCCACGTGAGCTTTTCCATTTACCATCGTTCCGTCCACGGCTATTTTCTCTCCCGCTTTACAAATCACAAGATCCCCTTTGTGTATTTCATCCAAAGTCACTTCCTTTTCGACGCCATCTACTTTAATCCTTGCCTTATTGGGGGTGATTTTCACCAGTTTCTGAATCGCCGCTTTTGTCTTATCTTTCCCGAGTTTGTCCATGTATCTTCCAAGTTTCACGAAATAAATGACAATGGCACTTGATTCGAAATACAGATTTTCCACCTGACTGTGATTTCCATTTATCACACCGTACATATTGTATAAACTGTAGAGGAAACTAGTCACAACACCAATCCCCACTAATGTATCCATATTGGGAACAAGATGAATGAGATTTTTAAAACCATTTTTTAGAATATCCAAACCATAAACCAAAAATGGAATGGTAAGCACCACCAAAGAAATCATATAGTTTTCGGTATGTTTATGGGGATGAAGGCCAGGAATTGCCGGCAGATGAAGCATATGCCCCATAGAAATGTACATAAGAAGAAGAGCAAGAATGGTTGCACCTATGAATGTATAGGTGTCCTTCCTGCTTTTCGTTTCTTCCTTGATTTCTTTAAATTCACCCAAACTTTGAAAGCCGGCTTTTTTCACAAATAACTCCAGCTTTTCCAAGTCCAGAATCTTTTCGTCATACTCAATGGTGGCATTTGCCATCACAAGATTAACTGTTGCCTGTTTTATTCCCTCCTGTTTATTGAGGTACTTTTCTAAGCCATTGGAACAGGCACTGCAAGTCATTCCATCGATTGATAACACAATTTTCTTCATACTTTATGCTTCCTTTACCACATCAAACCCTATGTCTTCAATTGTTTCAATGATACTTTCTTTTGTTACGTCTTTGTCTAACTGTATTTTCACGATTCCAGTAGTGTGGTCTGCTTTTACATCTGAAATACCATCCATCATTTTTACTGCATTTTGTACTCTGTTTTCACAACCTCCGCAAACCATTCCATTTACATTTAAGATCATTTCTGCCATTTGATGTATTCCTCCCTTGTTTAAGCCTTTTTTATCACGAAAAGGCACTTTGTTTATATAATTAAGAAAATAATTTTTCCTTACTAGTATTTTACCACATATGCCTATTTATCGCACGATTTTTATGCTTTGCTCATATATTTTTAATTGCCATGCAGGCATATCTATTTTATAAGGTGATTTTATAAGAAATCTGTGAAAAACCAATGAAACAAATGTGGAGAACTTGTGGGTGCCCCCACAAAAAAGAGAAAAGCCCGGGGCTAATGCCCCTTATGCTTTTCTCTTTTTTTCTGCTGCTTTAATGTGAAACGTCGCAAAGCTTCTTCCTCTTTGCGTTCCCGTTTTCGCTCTTTTCGCACCAGTTTGTTTTGTTCCTGTTGTAATTTCAACGCCTGCTGGGATTTTGTGCCAATGCCTTTTTCCTGCATTTGTTTTTTTGCTTCCCGCTGCATCCGTTTTGGATTTTTCTTAGCTTCTTTTACAACAGTATCCAAAGTCGGGCTAAATTGCAAATTGTAATAGTTTCTCAGAATAAACTCCTGTATTTCATGCTCCTTAGGTTCGGCGCCAAAAGTTACCTTCGTCACCGATATTTTTTCATGTTCCACTCGCTCGAACACACCTACCCAAAATGGATCTTCAAAATACACCGTCAACCTGTTGCTTACTTTGCCCATCTTCTTCCCTCCTTAAAGAAAAATGTGCAAAGAATGGACAACCCGGAGGGGCAGGTTACTTACCCTGTATAAAGCATTTTCTCTTTATGTGTAAATCTTATTATCTACACTGCAAGTGAAAATTGACAGGACGGCCGGGCTACCTACCGGCTCTGGTACATTTTAATCTGATACACATACGTCTCAATCAATATGCTCAGCGAATGATTGACAACATCGTTCTATGTAACCAATACTAAAAATGTACGTTGCGTTTTTATCTTTGCCTTGCTGGTTTTACCTATGAGGCAACCAACTATGTATTTATTGTAGCATAGTTTTCTTCGAAACTTCAATATGCTGTTTCAATTGCTTGATTGCATTGTTATTTTTTCAGCTCTGTCTTATTGCAATAGATTTCAATTGCCTCTGACATAAAAATAGCTGTCCCTTCTCCGCCGTAGGAATCAATATTTGTAGTGAATTCGCCTCCAGCACCATACATTTTTCCTAAGCCACTTAAAATTTCATCGCTACATTCGTACATATTTTCCGTAATAAATTTCTGAATTTTTTTCACCATTTCCTGCGCCTTTTTCGATGCCGGATCTTCTGTTTTTATCTCTCCCGCTTCTTTGAAAAGTAACATAAAACGATCCATCATCAGATGATTTTCTTTCTCTGAACGGTTCTGTTGTTTCTTTTCAAATTCCTTGTATTCCTTTGTATTTCCATATTGTTCTTTTGCCTGTCTGGCGTACTCTTCCATTTTACTCTTGTCAAATGCTTTAAAATCCATTTGCTTCACTCCTATCGTTTTTATTCCAAGCGCAAATTCTAAAAGATTTTCAATGTGTTCCTTTTTCAATTTCAACAGTTCAATCTGCTGCTCTAGAGCTTTGTTTTTGTCAAAGTCAGGACTACTCATAATCTCCTTGATTTCCTTTAGCGGAAACTCCAATTCACGAAACAATAAGATGTGCTGCAGGTGCTCTAAATCTGTATCGTCATACAGTCTGTACCCTGCCTCGGAATATCCCGAAGGATGCAAAAGCCCGATTTTATCATAATACTGCAGAGTGCGTATACTCACTCCGGCAAGTTTGCTCACCTCATTTATTTTCATCATTTTCATTTCCTCCTTTGGCTTGTTAAAGACAGTTTAAACTATTACGCAACGTAGGAGTCAATACTTTTATTCATTTATTACGACATTTTTTTCATCTTATGTCATAATAAACTCACCTAATTATCAATTTTTCCTTCTCGTTCCAAATATTCTAAAAACGCGGTGCAACCAGTAACTACATCTTCATAAGTCACATCAAATTGTCCGGAATACCATGGATCTGTAATTCCTCGATTTTCCCCTGCATATTCCAATAGCAGTTTCATTTTTTCTCCAGCTCCATGGCCTGTCATCCGCTCCATATTCCGCATGTTCATACTGTCCATCCCTATTAAATAATCGTAATAGGCATAATCTGACGCCTTTAATTGTACCGCTCTTTTGCCATCGCAGCGAATTCCGTGTTTTGCCAGTTCTTTTCTCGCCGGCGGATACACCGGATTTCCTACACCGTCCCATATTTCTTCCGTACTGGTGGCAGCTGAGGCAATTTCAAATTGCTCAGCAATGCCACGTTTTGTTACCATATCTTTTAAAATAAATTCTGCCATAGGCGAACGACAGATGTTGCCGTGGCAGATGAATAATACTTTTATCATAGTTTTGTTTCTCCTTGTTTTGCCCCGGAATTCCCTTGTTTGCAAGGGATTTCGGGGATTTTGTGGTTATTGTAGTTTTGCGTCAAAAATGCAGATTGAGGCAAAATTTAGCATACTTTTGCATTGTTTTACTACCACTTAGTAGTAGAAATGGTAGTAAAACGAGGGGTGTTTACTACTAAGGATTTTCCACCTTTAAACCAGCCCCCCCGCAACCAATCATCGATATATATTTAGCATATTTAATGTTGTTTCCATATCTGTTACGACTGTCGTCAAAAAAGTTCCCGTACTATATCTTATAGCAGGTCTAATAAACGTCTCACGCCCCATGTAATCATATTTTCCTGTAACCTCAAACAACAAAATGGCAAAAAGATTTTCCATTTGATAACGCATCACCTTATAATCTGGTGAAAGTTTCAATAAACAGTCCCCATTTTTTCCTCCTTTTACAGCATTAATTTCAGTTTGTCTAATAAATGTGCTTTGTAACTCCATTATTGAATCAATTAGTTGTACATTAGTTGCAAATTCAATATCAACACAATTCTTCTCGAAAGTGTAAACAACAAGCGACTTCGCCCTTTCAAAAATGTTAAGTATTCTCTCCGCTACATCTTTTGCTGAATAATTACTTTCTCCTAATGTTCCCAATATATATTTATCTGATATTCTTTTGGCTATATAATCTCTTTGCTTTTTTAACATCGGTCTTGCCGAATCAAAACTGTTCACAGTATCTCTTAATGACTGCAAATCAATTGAAAGAATATCTACATAGCAATGTTTACTCTTTACAATTAATTTGTCATATTCATCTATTAACCAATTTTTTCTTTCACTTATCCACTCTTCCGTTTTACCTACCTTTTTCCAAAAACAAATCAAATCATTTTCTGCTTTAGTAGATATCATTTCTTCTATCCTTTTATTACTATTCTTAACTTCGTCAATGAAAGCATCTGCATCTTTTCCGTGTTCTTTCCTTGCTTTCTCACATATTTCCTTTGCTTTTTCAACAACTTCTCTGTATGTCTGATTTTGCTTATATTCTAAATAATACTCTTTTTTTAATATCGCTTCCTCATTTTCAACAGCAAACGAAGGTATTGCATCAAATTTTTCACATAATTCTCGACCAAGTGCTATAATTTCCCTAACATTTTCTTTCTTCATTCTATCGTACTCTTGAATATAAAACAAAACTGCAACCAAAGCACTAGCAAAGATACCCGAAGTTATAGTTTTAATAGCTTCTCTAAATATCTCAACATTAAAATCACTACATGTACCAAATATCCCTTCTATCCCATTTCCAATACTAATTAATTGTTCTGTCTTAATCAGTAAAAATAACAAATAAATCCCTATTGCCACAAATGCAACTAATAATCCACTTCTTACATTTTTTCTTTTGATCCACATATTATCAAGTACCTTTCGTCACAAAATTACAGATATTAGTTTATCATGATATTCATCATTTTTCCACTCAAATAACGTCCCAGCCTAAAGCCAGAGCGTCATAATTTTTCTATATTAAATTGCCTTAAACATCCTATTCGTCATCGGCTTCTCTTTCTGCTTTTCAACCTCTGCCTGTGCCTTTCTGAATTCTTCCAGTCGCTTCAATTCTTCCTCAGCATCATCAAAACTGTAATGCGTGTACACATTCATCGTAACACTGATATCTGAATGACCCATAAGGTACTGAAGAGTCTTTGGATTCATTCCTGACTTGGCCTGATTACTGCAATATGTATGCCTGCATACATGAGGTGTAATGTTCGGCATCTGCACTTTATAAATATCGTTGTACCTGCCAACCATATGATTGAATCTGTGCTGCCAATGCATAGCTACAAGTGGCATATCATTTTCATCGTAGAAAAGGAATCCCGTATGTCCGTCAATTACCTTCTCAACCTTCGGTGGCTCTCTGTCCTCGATAATCGCCCTGAACATATCCGCCACATCACTTGTAATAGGAATCTTTTTTGTTCCGGCATCCGTCTTTGTGGTTTCTCTGATATATCGCATATCGGCCGTTCTTTGTAACTGGTGGTCTATATTTAAAGTATTATGCACAAGGTCAATGTCCTTTAATGTCAAACCACAAAATTCCGAAATACGAAGTCCTGTGTGAAACAAAATATACACCACTTCGTAATACTTACAATACACCACATCGTCATGTACAAACTTAAGGAACTTCCTCATCTGATCTTTACTGATTGCCTCTCTCGTAACAGAGTCATTAACCACAACTCCAGCAAGCTGAAATCCGAATGGGTTCTTTACTATAATATCATCATCCACCGCCATCTGAAATGCAGGTCTCAGCACTCCTCGGATGGTATGTATTGAACTATAGCTTTTCTTATCTTCTTGTTGCAACTTTATCAAAAATAATTTTGCATCGGAAGTCTTCACACTTCGAATTGTCTTTTTACCGAATGACTCCTTTGCAAGAACTCTCTGGACTGTAACATATCCCTGCTTAGTACTTTGCCTAACTCCAGTCTTTGTCTTCAAATACCTATCCATCAATTCACATACATATCGCCTGAATCAAAAGTAAATAATTACTTGAAAATGTTTTATGATTAGTTTCACCAAATTCTACATATTTCTTTGAAAGTACAATTTGTTCTTCTAATTCCAAATAATAACTCCAATAACTTTTTGCAAAAATATTAAACTCTGAAACTTCTTGCATATTTATATGTCACTTCCATCCTTTTATCTTCTTTGTATATACATCCTTAATACTGTTTCCAAAAAATTAAATTTTCTTCCAAAAATTGCATTAACCATAACAACTTATCATATATTTTTTTGTCTTCTTCTGATAATACTTTATCATGCGCTCTTTCATTATAATTTTGGAATTCTTGATTAAACACAGACTGCATTTCCTCTATATCAGAAATCCAACCATCTTTATTTCCACCAAATGCTTTTAGATAATTTAGACACACTTCTCCATCAGTATCTTTATATATTTGAAAATCCGAAAGATGCTTACTTGCCGCACTTACCACATCATCAGAAAGAACAATTCTTGGATATATAGCTTTTTTACTTTCAAACAAGTATGCATCAACTAAACCCGATCCCCATACAAATATGTCATCTATGTAAAAATTGCCTTTACAGACACCTCCCCTAGGCTTATATCCACATTTTAGTAGATGAGAGCAAATCCAACCTATTGATTCAAGCAATCTGTCCGCAGCCATAGGGCAATCAGCATTTATTGCAACAACCATATTATCAGAGAAAAATTTTATTCTAATATTCTTAAAATAACTGTCATTAAATATTTGTGTCCAACTCTTATATATTTTTCTGATGCTATTAAGATGATGGTCCATTCCATCGCTATATATAATATTTTTAACACCTAACAAATCTATTGATGCAATATAATATTCTTCTGTATGAATTTCGTTGTTCAATTTTTCACTCTCCAAATCCTATATTCTCACCAGAACACGCAGAAAATTGTCATTAAATCTTACTTAACAATGCATTAACTTGCTCATATGCATCTCTTTTTATCATCTCAATTTCATCCTCATCCATCAAATCCATAAAATCTGCTACATCCTTCGGACCTGCGTGTTTTTCAGACGCAAACTTCTCCTGCAA
>CADBNB010000375.1 GCA_902795895.1 uncultured Lachnospiraceae bacterium
GGGAGGTGGAAGTTACTTAAAAATATAGATGATTGAAATGTGCTATTTTATAGACGATTTTGGTATAAGCTAAGATATGTAACCAGTACACAGCATATCGTTAACTAATAGTGATTAAAATGGGGTTCAAGCACTATGCGAACTCTTACAAGTACGTATGGGTATCCTTATAAAAGATTGCCAAATATAGATTCTGAAGATTGAAATGATATATATCTGATGAATCATGATAAATTTAATTGCATCTGCATTTCTTTGTTCTATGTTTTTAAGAAAAAATTGATGAAAAAGATACCGCTTAGGCGGAGGCCCTTGAGAGGCAGTACAGTTAATAAATGGTTTTAACCATTACTACAAAAAATGAGTGGATTGTGCTGAAAGTTTTGCAATCCAAAAAGAATTTTAAATCCGAATAATACGAAATTAAAAAGAAAAATAAATAAGAAAGGACAAGAATCCCTATACATTTGGAAAGTGAAAAGAGGCGAGAATATCGCCTCTTTTTGACTTTTGACCAGCAAGAATATATAATAGGACATAAGATTATTGTTTCGGGTTTTAAAGCCTGGAAATGAGAAGGGAGAAATAAGATGGATAACGAGAGAGAAAATGACTACGGTTATTCTATGGCAAATACTGATAGAAACGCTGAAAACCATGGAAATACAGGTGTAAATATAAATGCAGATATGAATGTAAATGCTGACGCAGGTTATACAAGAAGTGAGCAACGTGAAGTTATGCCTACAGAAAGTTTTCGGCAGCGTTCGGAGATGGCAAGAGAAAGAAAAAGAAAACAAAAGAGAAGACGCAAAAAAAATCACAGAGGTTCCTTGCTGGCAGTTTTAATTGTGACAGTAGTTGCTTTGGTTGTGGTTGGAAGTATGTTGTATAAAAAGTATTCTCCATGTCGGGAAGTGCTGCCACTTTCTCAGTATTTTGATAAAATTGACAAAGATCAGGTGTATTTGATTGAACATGACAAAGTTTTGGAGGATGAACTTGGCTTTGTAGAAGATGGAGAGGTTTATCTTCCATACAACACGGTAGTTAACCGTATCAATAAGCGTTTTTATTTTGACGCCAGTGAAAACATTTTGTCATATGCAACTGCAACAAAGATTATCCGCGTGGAACTTGGAAGTAGTGCGTATTCCGTAAATAAAAGCAAAAAAGATGTAGGATATACCATTGTAAAAGCGAAAGGAGAAGACGTTTATCTTGCCCTCAGCTTTGTAAAAGAGTATTCCAATGTAGAATACCAGTTGTATGATAAAGAAGCACCAAATCGACTTGTGTTTGAGGATGGTTGGGGCGAGACATATTCTTATTACAACGTGGAAAAAGACACAAAACTTCGAACTGGAGCGGGAATTAAGTGTAAAATTCTTGAAAGCCTTCAGGAGAAGGATAAACTTCGTGTTATTCAAACAGAACAGGAACTTGAATCATATGCAAAAGTTATGACAGCAGACGGTGTTACCGGATATGTTCTTAAGAAGTTTTTATCAAAACCATATGACGAAGTTTTAGAAAATGATTATGAAGAGGAAGAATATGCACATATTTCCATGAACAAAACCGTATGTATGGCATGGCATCAGGTAACAGGACAGGCGGCAAATGGTTATGTCCTTAACATGATTTCAGCGACGAAGGGGCTTAATGTAATTTCTCCAACCTGGTTTTCTCTTGATAGTAACAATGGTACGATTACTTCCCTTGCCAGCGATTTGTATGTACAAAGAGCGCATTTAAATGATGTTCAGGTTTGGGCGTTGTGTGATGATTTTAAGGTACATGAGGGAAAAGTTGATTTGGCAGAAGTACTTGGAAATACAAAAAATAGAGATAAGTTGGTAAATCGTCTTATTGCCAATGCATTGGAGTATAACTTAGAGGGTATTAACATTGATTTTGAGTATGTTACCAGTGAAACGGCAGCTGCATATCTGGAATTTTTGCGTGAGTTATCAGTAAAATGTAGAAATAATGGTCTTGTGCTTTCTGTGGATTCCTATGTGCCAAAGGATTTTAGCGCATTTTATGACAGAGAGGAACAAGGAAAGATTGTGGATTACGTTGTAGTGATGGGATATGATGAACATTACGGCGGAAGCAAAGAAAGTGGTTCTGTAGCTTCCATTGGATTTGTGAAAGAAGCAATGGAAAATATTACTGCCATGGTAGATCCGGACCGTGTAATCATGGGAATTCCATTTTACACAAGATTTTGGAAGGAAGTAAAAACAGACGACGGTGTGAAAGTAACATCAAATACTTATGGTATGAACCAGCAACAGCGTATTCTTACTAACAATGGTGTTTCACCAACCTGGGATGATGAAACCGGACAAAATTATGTGCAGTTTGATTATAATGGAGCAACCTACAAAATGTGGATGGAAGATGATGAGTCCATTGATTTGAAGTTGAAGACCATTTTCAGCGAGTACAATGGAAAGAAGATTGCAGGAATTTCTGCATGGAAACTTGGTTTGGAAAATAGCAGCGTATGGAATGTGATTCAGAAATATACGAATTAGTAGGAAGCATACATATGAAAAGACATATCAGACATATATTAGTAAAAAAGTTTTCATTTCCGTGATGAAATGGATGTGGGTGTTTGGTATGAGAAGAAAAAGAAGGATAAGAATTGTCATAATGGGAAACCTTGTGGCAATTCTTTTTTCTTGTCTGTTTTTCGGGAAAATGGGTTTCGTAAAACATATTCCTTTGTTTGAAAAGAATAGAAAAATAGTAAATACGGGCAGTAAACAAAAGAACAACAAAGAATTTTTATATACGGTAGTCATTGATCCCGGACACGGTGGCTTTGATCCAGGGAAAGTGGGTGTTTCAAATACTTTGGAAAAAGATGTGAACTTAAGTATTGCCAAGGAATTACGATTGTATTTGCAACAAAAAAACATCAATGTGTATATGACCAGGGAAGAAGATAACGCGTTAAGTGATGGGCTTGGAGGAAGTAAGAAAAGTCAGGATATGCGAATGCGTGCGGCTATGATGTGCAGTAGTGGGACGTCAATTGCAGTGAGCATCCATCAAAATAGCTTTCCGGCACAGAGTGTAAATGGCTGTCAGGTATTTTATTATCAGGATTCTGTGGAAGGAAAACAATTGGCAGATTTGGTTTCTGAAAAGGTGAGGATGGAAATTCCAACAATGCGCCAAAGAGAGCCAAAACCAAACAGGGATTACTATATTTTGAAAAAGGTAACATGCCCGGTAGTAATAGTGGAATGCGGCTTTCTTTCCTGCCCGGAGGAGGAAATACTCTTAAAGGAAGAATGGTATCAAAAACAACTTGCGAAAGGCATTGGAGAGGGTATGATGGCGTATTTGGGACTATATGAATAAGCATGGTTTTGCGGTTATCAAAATATTCAAATCGAGAAGAAATTAAACACAAAAACGAAAAACAAAACATTGAAACATCCGGTTAAGAATAGTATACTAGAAACATATTAGACTTGAGATTGTATACATATATTAGAAACCAATAATAAATGTCCTCTCGAAATTCTTGTATAAGAAGACTTTGAGAGAATATGAAACAATGTTTTTGTCATAGGAAAGAGAGATGCGAAACATGAAAACAAAGGTCAGGATAGTCAATGGAGATGGACCGGACACAGATTATCAGGAAGCGGCTGAGATTTTGAAACGTGGTGGATTGGTAGCGTTTCCGACAGAGACAGTGTATGGACTTGGTGGAAATGCACTAGATGAAGATGCGGCAAAGAAAATATATGCAGCTAAGGGTAGACCGTCAGACAATCCATTGATTGTTCATATTGCCGGAATGGAAGCATTGGATGAGCTTACAAGCAACGTCACGGAACATGCAAAAAAGCTGGCAGAACGTTTTTGGCCTGGACCACTTACTATGATTTTGCCGAAAAGTGAAAAAGTGCCACTTGGAACTACAGGTGGACTGCAAACCGTTGCTATTCGTATGCCAAATCATCCGGTAGCATTACGATTAATCAGACAGTCAGGACTATATCTTGCGGCACCTAGCGCAAATACTTCCGGGCGTCCTAGTCCAACTCTTGCAGAGCATGTGGCGGAAGATTTGACAGGAAAGATTGAGATGATTTTGGACGGCGGTATGGTGGATGTTGGTATTGAGTCTACCATTGTGGATTTGACAGAGGATATTCCTGTGATTTTAAGACCGGGATGCATTTCGAAAGCTATGTTGGAAGAAGTAGTGGGAACTGTTACGATAGATCCTGCAGTAAATGGACCGAAAAAAGATACATCCTTTAAGCCAAAGGCACCGGGGATGAAGTATAAACACTATGCACCGAAAGCGGATATGACCATTATTTCCGGGGAGAGAGAAAAAGTGGTGGAAACCATTCGTTTGCGTGCAGAAAGTGCCACTTTGAAAGGCAGAAAAGTTGGAATTCTTGCTACGGACGAAACTGTGGGATTGTATACCGAAGGAACGGTAGTTTCCATTGGAACCCGTAAGGAAGAAGGCAGCATTGCCAGAGGTCTTTATAAAATATTAAGGGATTTTGACCATCTTAAGGTGGATGAAATATACGCGGAAAGCTTTGAAGATGACACTATGGGAGCGGCAATCATGAACCGGTTGTGCAAGGCAGCCGGATATGCCGTAGAGCATGTGTAAAAACGTTCTAAGAGGGGGTCATATACATTGAAAGTGTATGTGATGTGCAAATGAGGAGGAAATAATGAGAAGGTACAACAAAATTTTGTTTGTTTGTGAAGATAACACAGCAGGCAGCGTTATGGCTGAAATGATATGTAAGAGCATGGTGACAGACGAGGATGTTACGATAGCATCAAGGGGGATGGTTGTGCTATTTCCAGAACCCATTAATCCAAAAGTGCAGATTGTACTTACAAATCACGGGTTAACCGTGGAGGAGGACAGGGTTGCACGGATGCTTTCGGAAGAGGATGTGACGGAGGATACCTTGATTTTAACTATGAGCATTTCTCAAAAAGATAGAATTCTTAGGGAATTTGATGGCACAATCAGTGTGTATCCAATGCTTAGTTTTATCGATGAAGAAGCGGATATGCAGGACCCTTATGGCGGAACGTTGGTTGACTACGAAGATTGTTTCGTAAACATGTCCCGCGTTGTTAAAAAAATTGTGATTAAATTGAAAAAAATTTACAGTTTACAAGATACAGAAACTATGGTATAAAAAGCTGAATAGTATTGAAAAATGCGGATGCTTTTTTGAAATTTAGGTTTGACCAGAGATAGAATGACAATAAGCAGAAGTGAACCGTATACAGTAATCTGATGTATCAGAAAGGAGTTTTATATGATAGCAATTGGATGTGACCACGGTGGTTATGAACTAAAACAGGAGATTATTAAGTATTTAGAAGAGCAGAAATTAGAGTACAAGGATTTTGGATGCTACGATACAAACTCAGTAGATTATCCTGAATATGCAAAGAAAGTTGCTCACGCAGTGGCAGATGGACAGGCAGAAAAGGGAATTTTAATTTGCGGAACAGGAATTGGTATTTCTATCGCAGCAAATAAAGTAAAAGGCATTCGTGCTGCACTTTGCCATGACTGCTTCAGCGCTCAGGCAACAAGAGAGCATAACGATGCAAATATCGTAGCAATGGGAGCAAGAGTAATTGGACCAGGTCTTGCAGTTAAGATTGTGGATATATTCCTTAACACCCCATTTTCAAATGATGAGAGACATATTCGTAGAATTGCACAGATTGAAGAATAAAGAGAAAATTACATTGAATAACAGAAAGGGTGCTGTGAAATCACAGCACCTTTCTACATGTTCTCATATTTATTGATAATATTCTGATATTTTTTAAATTTACCGGAATAAATGATATTTAGCAAATTATTGGTTAGTTTCAAAGCCTTGCATCCACGTTCTTTTGTAATGAGTTTTGTTTCAAGAGCATCTGCCACTTCATCAAGATCTACTACATGAATCTGTCCGTCAGGATAGACAAGGACATCTGCCAGAAGGTCTAAGAAAACGTAGGCATTTTTATGGGATTGTACTTCGGTTTCGATAATGTCGCAGTACCAATAAACAAGTTTATGATGTTTGTCAAATACTTTGCTGATTTTAAATCCTTCTTCAATAAAATACCCGGAAATGCCACATGAAATATCTTTTCTTGGTTTGAGTGAATTCCATTTGGTAATAATAACAGATGAATCA
>CADBNB010000376.1 GCA_902795895.1 uncultured Lachnospiraceae bacterium
AAAAGTCTACACCATCATATATAAAAAACTGGAAAACGGAGTTGTTGGAACTGCAACCATTACGGTGGAAGCAACTACCATAGGATGCGGTTATTTTATTCCGAAAACGAATGTTACCATAAAAGAAAATACCAATCTGGCACAGATTCTTTGTCAGTTGCTGGAAGAAAATGGATTTATTGTAGAGTATAACGGAAAAATGGAAAGTGGTTTTTATTTAGCAAGAATCAGTAAGAAAGAAAATTTTATGTCACCGGATATTCCGAAAGATTTGGAGGAACATTTAAAGGCAGTAGATGAAGATTTTCCAGGGGATTATTACGAGGACAGTTTAGGAGAATTTGATTTTTCCTACGGTTCCGGCTGGATGTATCAGGTAAACGGCATTTATCCAAACTATGGATTTTCAGATTGCTATTTGCAGAATGGGGACAATGTGAGAGTTCGTTTTACTTTGCATTATGGGGCGGATATTGGTGGTGCCGTGGCAAAAGGAAATGGTGGAAACGAAGGAGATAGTGGAAATTGGGAAAAAGAATGGTAGAAGTAAAAAAAATCAGTAAAATGATTCGAGGGTGGATTCTTTGTTTAATGATGCTTTTTATGGGAATGCATGTGAAATCCGCATATTTAAAAGCAGAGGAAAACGGATATTTGACATACTTAAATCAAATTGTTACATGGGAAAAAGTGCAACTGCAACTTGGGGAAAGGGATGACCTGTTTTTATATGAGTTTGTGGAAGAAGCAGGGCAATCTTCCACCGACTGGTATGCATTCAGTATGGGAAGAAGCGGATATAAAGGAGATTACGGCGCGTATTTGAACGCAGTTTCAGAAATGATAACCCAGGAATATGACAGAGACAAAACATTAGTTAACTTTCAGCCCACGGATTTGCAGCGAATGACGTTAACTATCGCTTCTTTAGGTGGGGATGTTTGCAGCGTTGGTGAGAAAAAGATTGATATTTTTCATATGGCAACCTACGGACAGAGGAAAGAAAATCTAGAAAAGCAGGGGGTAAATGCAAAGATTTGGGCACTTCTTACCATGAATGCATTTGAAATACCGGAACCAGAAAATGCCACGGTTACGAAACAATGGTTGCAGGAAAGTTTGATAAAACACCAGAATAAGGATGGAAGTTTTTCTATGGAAACTGGGGAAGTTGGAGATGTAGATTTGACAGCCATGGCAGTACAGGCGTTTTCTGGATGTATGGACCATAAAGAGGCAGAAAAAAGTGTAGAAAAAGCTCTTACCTGGCTTAGTAAAAAGCAGACAAAATCGGGAGGATTTGAAAGTTGGGACAAAGAAAATGTAGAGAGCAGTTGTCAGGTTTTAATGGCACTTTGTATGCTTGGTAAAAATTGTACGAAAGAAAAAATGTTTATAAAAAACGGAAATCATCTGCTGGATGCAATTTTTAAGTATTCTCGGCCTGATGGGGGATTTGCCCACGAGTTTGAAAGTGAGAATTCGGATCCCATGGCAGGGCAGCAGGTGTTTGAAGCAATTACCGCTTATGTGCGGATGATGGAAGGTAAAAGGGCACTTTTTGATTTGAGGGAAGAAAAAAATTGTAGCGACGAAACGAATACAAGATTAGAGCATATCGTGTCTGTTTTTCAATCAAAGGAAGAAATAAAAGTGCATTATGAAATAACCCAATCAGAAATTGAGGAAATAAAACATCTTCCTACTGAAGTTACAACCAAAGATGAAGGGCGAATTCTTGTGTTATGGGAACATTTGGAAAACTCCAAAGGAAGAAAAGAATATGAGGAATGTTTTAAAGTGTTGAAGGATCGGAAAGAAAGAATCGTGAACACGAAAAAGAAAATAACAAAAATCAATGAAGTTATTATGAAATACTTTTATCCGGATTTTAAAAATGGAAAAGAAAACAATCCTGAAAAATGGAAAGAAATCGTAGAAATTTATGAAACCTTGGGAGAGTATGACTGTACCCAGGTATTTCAAAATGAAATGCTATCCCTAGAGGAAAATGATGTTACGAATGAGAATTCATATTGGTGGATTATAGTGCCTATCGTAATTGGGGGAGTGATTTGTGTCGGAGCATTATGGAAAGGAAGAAGAAAACATGATTTACAAAATAGAGCAAGAAATTGAGAAAGTATTGATGGGAAAAAAAGAGCAAATACGGTTGATTTTATGTGCCTGGCTTGCCGGGGGACACATTTTATTGGAAGATATACCGGGAGTGGGAAAAACAACTCTTGCGGTGGCAATGTGTAAAACGGTGGGAGGAACTTATCAAAGAGTACAGTTTACACCGGAAATTCTTCCTTCGGATATTGTGGGGTACGTAAGTTTTCGACCTAATACAGGTGAAATGATTTACGAGGAAGGGGCAGTTTTTTGCAATTTATTTCTTGCGGACGAGCTAAACCGAGCTTCCGGAAAAACGCAGGCTGCTTTATTGGAAGCTATGGAAGAACGGCAGGTTACGGTGGAAAAAAAGACGAGACAACTACCAAAGGCTTTTTGTGTAATTGCCACCCAAAATCCTTATGGAGCCGTAGGTACCCAAATGCTTCCACAGTCTCAGCTGGATCGTTTTATGCTTAAATTATCATTGGGATATCCAGATAAAGAAAGTCAGATGGAGATTTTGAAAGCGAAAGCAAAGGGAAATCCTATGGAACAGATAAAAACTGTATGCACGGTAGAAGAATTAGCACAAATGCAACAGCAAATACAAAAAATCGAAGTCCACGACAGCGTAATGGCATATATGATTGAACTGGCTGAAAAGACCAGAAAGCATGAAAATGTGGAAATTGGAGTCAGTCCAAGAGGCGTATGGTCATTGTTTCAAATGTCTAGAGCACATGCATTTATGGAACAGAGAAACTATGTGATACCAAATGATGTGGCAGCGGTATTTGGTGCCGTTTGTGGACACAGAATCATAGTAAAAGAAGATGGCTTTGAAAGAAAAAACGAGGATATTATGGAGGAGGTACTAAGAAGTGTTCCAGTTCCGAAAATCAAAGGATAAGAAAAAGACGGATTCTGCTTTGAAATGGAGTTTTGGATGGGTCTTCCTTCTAGTATGGCTTATGGTACTTTTGCTTTTTTTTCTGGCGTTCCTTCTTTTTGAGGAAAAAGTCATGGAAGCATTTTTTTTGGTATGGATGTTGCTTCCGTTTCTTTGGTATTTGGTAAAGAAAAAATTTCCGGATTCGAAATATGCAAAGGAAAAAGAAGTATCTAGAAATATCAAAGAGAAAACTTTATTTAATCAAAAGGATTGGAATTTTGGTGAGTTAAGCGGTGTGCGGGAATTTCAAGTGGGGGATCCTAAAAAATTGATACATCATAAAATGACGGTAAAGTACGGGAAACTTATGGTAAAACAGTTTGAAAAGGAAGAAACGGAAGAAGATACCTCAAATAAAGCACAAAATAGTTGTGGAAAACAAAAAATAAAAAATCAAAAGATAGAAAAACGAAAGGTAAAAAATCAAACAGAAAATCTGAGAGAAACAAGAGGAAAGGAAAAACTAGCATCAGCAAAGAAAAACAGAGGTTTCTACCTATTTCTTTTTGTTTGGATGATAGTTGCTTTTCTTTTGAAAAATGGATTTTTGTTATGGATGAATGAGGGATTAACATACATCCAAAAATCCTTTGGATTTCTTTGCAGGGAGTATGTAGTAAATGAGGTGCAAAAACAAATGTGGATGGCAGTAGCATTTGCATGGTGTGTATGCGGAGTGGTGATTGGCATTTTGTTTATGAAACGCAGGTTGCAGATGTTTATCACACTGGGATTGGCAACAGTGCTTTTTGTGTGGGTGATGTTACAGCCATTCTCCTTCGCAAACGAAATGCATCGATTAAAACAGCAAGCTGTTGAAACATTGGAGGAGGTAAGATTTCACCCAACCAACCATTTATATCAGGAAGGAACATTTATCAGCGATAAAGAAGAAAAATCAGACAGTAAAACTGGAGAAAAAGTTGCCTTACAAGTTATGATGGAACATCCACAAAGTATGTATCTGGCTGGATTTATTGGTGGTACCTATGCATCTGTTGGTTGGAATGGATGGGACGGAGATTCTTTGTATGCAAAGCGGAATGTGTTAAGTAAGCTAGGCAAAGAGCAGTTTGCAAGAAGACAGACAGGAAATTTAGCCAAGGAAATGAACGAAAAGGAACAGCAAATTGCAGTGTCCGTAAAAAATGCCGGCACAAAATTTATTTATTGTCCATATGGAATGACGAAATGTAGTGCCGATACCATGTGTAATGAGCGAATGACGGGAATGTATGCCACCGGCTTACATGGAGAGAATGCTTATACATTTTCTGTAGCTACAGAGGTGGTTACAAAGTATCCATATCTTTCATCCAATGTAGCAAAGGCAAGCAATTTTTATAAAGAAATGGAAGCACTTTTTAATACCTATGTCTACGAGGCGTATACGGCAATTCCAAAAGAAGTGGAGAACTATTTGAAAGAAGAAATAGGAGACTATGAAAAAGGAAAAGAGCATATAAGTTATGAGGAGGCAAATGCTATCGTCAGTGATTATTTGCAGCAGCATTTTTCCTACAGTGAGGAATGTTTGGAGTATGATGGAAGTACGGATTTGGCGCTTTGGTTGATTTCTGTAAAGAAAAAGGGAAGAGATGTTCATTATGCCACACTGGCAGCAGTAATTTATCGCTATTTGGGAATACCGGCAAGATACGTGGAAGGGTACTGTGTAACAAAAGAAAATGCAGCGGATAAAAAGCCATATGAAACTATTTTCGTGAAGGAGCAGGATGCTCACGCCTGGGTGGAAGTATACTATGATGGGGTGGGATTTTTGCCCATGGAGTTTGATCCAAGCTGGAAAAATAAAATGGATCGGCCGGAACAATCCGCGGAAGGAAAACATGATCGGATAAAACTAGAACCAATGAAAAAAACGCAACAACAACAGATAAAAAAAGTTGCACCAGGAAAAGTAACCAGAGAAAAAAATAATCAAAAAACAAAAGGGAGAAATGGTTCTTTGTATTGTATTTTGGGGTTTCTCTTATTTGGTGTGATTATGTCTGGAGTTTTAGGATATTGGATGATATTTAAAAGAAATATACCGGTGATAGAAAAAGAGTATAAAAAGTTACTAAGAAAGCTGAAAAAAAGAGGGGCAGATATTACATTGCCCTATTCTTTGTGGCTGTCAGATGTAATGAAAAAAATAAACGGAGTAACGGAGTTTGAACTCCAAAAGGCATTGTTACTGGGGGAAAAGAGCAGATATTCTAAAGAAAAAATAGAGGATAAAGAGATTATTTTTATACGAAATACAAGAAAGCACATCCGATAGGGTGTGCTTTCTTGGCATGATGCCCTCAGACAATG
>CADBNB010000377.1 GCA_902795895.1 uncultured Lachnospiraceae bacterium
ATAAATCAGGACATTTCACTTCAATTATGCGCTTCTTACAAGTTGCAATGCTTTGATCTTTATTTTCTGCCCATTTCTCTGCCCAATTTTTCTCTACAGAACGATTATCTTGACCATTCACATTAGGATTTGAATTTGGAGTAGACACCTGTAAAGGGATAATATTTCCTTCTTTCATATATGCCATCAACAACAATGCACCACCCATCTGTGGTGTTCCTGATGAAACATTTAAATAAAGTATGTCATCTTCCTCCATTTCATTTACAATTTCTTTTACCATATCTTGAAACGTTTTAAAAAACGTGTTGTATTGATGTACTTCCACTAATGCATTATCTTCGATTGTTTGTATTTCAAACGTATGATTGTCATCAAAAGACTTTTCTAACTCTCTCAAACAAAATTCAATTTCATTTTGCTTACTAATCATGTCCTTTGAATAAAACAACTTCACCACATCCGGTTTGTAATGTCGACAAACGTGTATCAACGGTCCATCATATTCCTTTGAAACTGGATCTGTATATCCTACCGTAGAGAATAAATATTTCTTTCCCATAATAAACTGCCTCCCTAAATTCAATTCTTTCCACACACCGCCGATACGAAATATGTAACGATTTTAACATCTTTAGTATATCAAATAATCTGCAATCAAACAACGGAATTGTTCCCATCGCTTTTCATTCCTATATATCACATATTCAGTATTTTTTTCGCTATTTTCATACCCATACAATGAATTTATTATTTTTACATAAATCAAACTAATGAAAAGAAATGTAGGTTTTACAGAAAACTTCCATAAAACCTACAAATAATATCTTTACATAACCTTGTTTTTCTTTATTTGCATATCAAATAACATAAATACTTTCATCTTTCATCGGTTTTTGTATTCATACCAAACCGACTTAACTTGCTCCACAGTTAAACTTGGAACCGTGTTGGCAACTTCATTGATTGATGTTTCTTCATCGCCTGTCATTTTAATAGACATTTCAATTAAAAATGGTACAACTTCTGCTCGACCAAGCTCTATACCTTCTGCTCGGCCGAGCTCTATGCCTTCTGTTCGCCCCTCAGTTCGTCCTTCTGCCAATCCAGCTTCTCTTCCTTCTTGGTAGCGTTCTTTTTCTATTTCCCATAACTGCATATACTCACGCCTCCATTTCTTATTTAACCGAATTTCATCTACGTTATGCATTAGCTTCCTAGCGTATTCAGACTGTCCATCTTCACCATTAAAAACTTTTATCATTTCCTTGAATTCATCGCTGATAAGCAGGAATTAATCTTAGAAATTAGAATGTCACAAACATGGTAACAATAGAACTATAAGAATTTTTCTGCTTATCTTTAGATTATCACATATTTTTCGTCAATTCAAGTAGAATAACAACTTTCGTTCCCTGTCGGGGTCTTATATTTCTCAATAATGCTACACAATAATCAAATCCTCCTGTGCATACGATACTGTATAACCAAAATTTTTAATTTGGTTTTTTCCAATGATCTTATACACCCGAATACTATCTATTTCCGACGCAAATCCACGTAATCCAGCCACCATTTTATCATATAAATTTTCTTTCAATAAGGCTTCAAATGCTGACTTCTGTATCCGAAAACCATATCCTTGCAAATACTTTGCCAATCGTAATCGCTTCTTATTGTCCACAATATCATAAATGATTAGAACCAAAACTCGTTTATCCTCTGTTTCTTCCATGTTTGAAAAGCAAAAATCTTCGAATTCCATCCTTTTCCCCCTAACAAATGAACAAAAAATACAACAGTTCAACCGTACTAAACCGTCCCCTAAAAACAATAATTTCCCATTTTCATGTTCTCTCAAAATCTTTTATACCAAAATTTCAAGTGAACATTTTATGCAAAGCATTAACGAATTCGAATTCCCCGGTAAATGGTTGGTTCCTCTGCCTCAATCGCCTTAACAAGTTGTCCGATTTGCAATTCAATAGCACGTCGAAAACTTGTAGCATACGTCACGTAG
>CADBNB010000378.1 GCA_902795895.1 uncultured Lachnospiraceae bacterium
GAGCACTTTCCAGAAAACGGTGAGCGTTTAGGGTAAAACGCTCACCGTTTTCGTGTCGCTACAGCTATCTTGCGAACAGCAACGGCAGTCTCTGCTAACGGGCCAAAGTGTGGAGGCGAAGTGGAAGCAAAGTGGAACGTCCGCGCGCACCGTCCACGCCCGCAAACCGCCTATCTATCGGCATCTCCAACATGTTCGTGGAACGTGGAGGCATTTTTTAAACAGATTAGGTGTCAGTCCGTTGATGCATATCTTTTGATTATTCATTGCTATATAAAAAGGTGTCCCGCCAGCAGATCTATGAGATGCCGAGGGATTCTGTTCTCGTTTGATTTGGAATATCTTGTCCGAGAATCTTCCTGTTTTCGGGTGCAGACATATTGTTTTGGGGTATTTTTGCAACATTTTGAGCAAATTTCTTACTAAAACTGCTCTCATTTGACAACTTTTCACTATCTTTGCAACGACTTGGGGGAGAAATCCTGAGTCGCAGATGTATTAGCTTTTATTTCGCACTTACCGAAAATGTCTGGAAAACTAATTTGGAATAAGTTCGATTGAGAAGCAAGGGAAGTCAGAAACGGCATCCACTCACAAATGCAGCTATGCACACGCTTATGGCGTGGAGCATTCTTGTCGTGAGTAGGGGTTCCAATTTCCAGACATGCCCCTTAGGTAAGTGCATAAGAGTGGCCACGCCATTCTTTGTTCCCTTATCGTTGTGTTAAAAAGCGGACATGTACACCGTACAGATTCCTATGTCCCAAAAGTCAAAACGCCGAATCTCAGGAAGTCTATAGGCAGAAATGAAGGTTATATGTTTATTGCAAAAGAAGTTGGTCGTGTAAATGGAATTCCAATCTGGGAGTACCCTACAGAAGATGGTCCTTATTTAGTACGAGAATATGGAAATTCTCAAAATGGAAAACATAATTACATCATAAAATCGCCATCAGGGAAATTGTATTGTTTCTCTGAGTACAGTGGTGATCTTCCAGAGATATTTTTATTTATTAGACAAGGAAAAGCCGAAAAAGAGAAGTATGCTTGTAATTTGGAAAGCATCTTTGATGAGTTTTGAAAACAACTAAGTGTATTCTTACTAATAGTAAAAACTTATGAAATATAACAATATTAGAATTAAACTGACCTTGCTTATAAGCATGATCAGTACTTTATCTTATGCCTATGACTTTAAAGTTGGTGACATTTACTACAAAAAACTTAATGAGACAAAGGTTGCTGTAACTTATGGGCATAGCGAATACGGAACATACAAAAGTAGCGTCTTTGGAGACAAGTTAGAAATTCCTCAGTTTGTTGAGTATGGTGGCAAAAAGTACATGGTGACAGCTATAGGAACAAAGGCATTTCAAAATAGCAGTATCACGTCTGTTATTCTTCCTGAGAGTATTACTACTATAGAAGAATATGCCTTTAGTGAAAGCAATATTATATCTATTGCATTGCCTGAATATGTGACGTCTATAGGTCATCATGCTTTTCTTTGGTGTTCTAAGTTAGTAAATATAAACATCCCAGAAGGAGTAACCAGCATCGGTGGTCAGACATTTGAAGGCTGTGCCATAAAGGAAATACACGTTCCTGATTTAGTTAAGACAATTGATTTTAATGCTTTTAAAAATTGCAAGGAATTACAAACGATAACAGGACTATTAGGAGTTATCAGTATAGGGGAAAACGCTTTTGATGGATGTGAAAAACTGAAGGCATTCGATATCCCGTCTAAAGTAGAAATTATTGGTAAAGCTTCTTTCAAGGGTTGTGCTAGTTTAACTTCTATGGTTATCCCACCTTCTGTTAAAACAATTTCAGAAGATATGTTTATGAATTGTAGCAAATTGAAAGAGGTTACTATTTCAGAAGGTGTTCAAAGATTGGAACTTGATGCTTTTTACGGCTGCGAATCTCTCTCTGAAATATTTATACCCGCTAGTCTCATTGATATATATTTGCAACCATTTGAATATTGCAGTAATCTAAGAACTATCAAAGTTGCAGAAGGAAATCCCAAATTTGATTCAAGGGATAATTGCAATGCTATTATGTCAAGTACAAATGATTATTTTTGGGGAATAGATAATCTCGTGGTCGGATGTAATGGGACTGTTATACCAAATAGTACGAAGAAAATTGCTCATAACAATGGATGGGGTGCATTTAATGGTTCTACTTTGTCTCAAGTAAGGATTCCTGCAGGATTAACGTATTTGGAAAGATTTAAAGATTGTTATATTGGAGAAATTAGTGTGGAAGAAGGTAATCCAAAGTATGATTCTCGAAACAACTGTAACGCTATTGTAATAACGGAATCAAATACTATTTTTACAGTTAGTAACAAGACTTTTATTCCTGAAAATATAGTGAAAGTTATGGGCGATTTTAGGCCATACACAGAAATGAGCAGTTTATATTGCTATGCAAATGTTCCTCCTGAACTTGGAAATGGGGAAAAATATGAGTATTACTTCACAAATGACCAATTTCAAAATATGACATTATTTGTTCCCAAAGGTAGCAAAAGTGCATATGAAAAAGCAAAAGGATGGGATAATTTTTGGAATATTAAAGAGTTTGATCCTACAGGAATTAACAACCCCACGGTTGATGATGTTATGGATATTATATACTATGACATTAGGGGACAGCAATTAAAGTCATTCAAAAAAGGCATTAACATCATAAAAAGGAGCGATGGTACAATCAAAAAAGTCTTTGTAAAATAGTTAAACAACACGCAGGCAGCATCATTTTGTGGTGCTGTCTACTATTTTTGATAATATGCGAATAAAAATAGACAATTTCAAATATCCGGACAAGACAATCATCCCAATACTTTATATGTTTATCTACAAATACGAAAGCCTTGACGTCAAGTCATTAAGTGATAGGCAGATAAAGGATTGCATCTCAAAGTCTACTTTTGCAGACTTTGAAACGGCACTCTCCGTAATTCAAAAGACAGGAAAGTGCTATAACGTTAGAAACAACAAAGAAATAAACTCGTTGTTCAATGTGTTCCAAGGAGGAAAGGAGCCTGAAACGGGATTTCATTTTGAAAAGCGTACGAAAAAGGCTACATTCTTGAATAGCTTACTTTACCACCTGCGTAACACATTAGCCCATGCTGGTTTTAAAGAAGTA
>CADBNB010000379.1 GCA_902795895.1 uncultured Lachnospiraceae bacterium
ACTAATACGGGTAATTCCTGTCATTACTCCACGATACAAACTTGGATTTGATTTAAAAGTAGCATTAAAGAATCCACGCATAAATTCCGTCATTTCTTTCCAATATCCGTGAGTATAAGCTTCGATAAGTGGTGTGTCATATTCATCTAGTAATATAATCACCTTTTTTCTATAATATTCTTCCAAAATGGAAGAAAGTTTTTTCAAACATTGAATTGCCATATCCATTGGCATATTTCTTTCAAGTTGTTTTATAAATATTCTATTCTGTTCAGAAATTGTCTCCGAATCAATAATATCACGATATGCTAAAAATGCATCCACTATTATCTGGCAAATCATATTTTTAGCCGCTTCAAAAGAACCTATCTTTACCTCAGCAAAACTCAAATTGATCACCGGATATGTTCCCTGTAACTGTCTGTATTCTTCATCTTCCCAGATAGACAGACCTTCAAATAAATCGTCACGATTGGCATATTGAACCGAAAAGAAACAATCCAACATACTCATATTTAAGGTCTTTCCAAATCGACGTGGACGGGTAATTAAAGTTATATCATCTTTACGTTCCCACAATTCCTTGATAAAACTGGTTTTATCAACAAAAAAAAGTTTTTCGCTTCTTATTCGCTCAAAGCTTTGTATACCTGTCGCCAATTTCATTTGCATCCTTTTCACTCCCATCTATAATTGAATTTCGTTCGTTACCCACAATCAAGGTCTAATACTTAACTACAAGTATACCATAAAACTCGTGGATTGTAAGCAGATTTCTCAATATAGGGGATTATTTCTCACCCTTGCACATAATTACCAATTCCTGTAAAATAAAATGGTGAGGGTTGGAAGATAGTTGGAACAAAACATGATGCAGAAATGAAGATAGGAGGGGGCGAAATTGCTTGACCTCAAAATGGAATTATTTTACAATGGTATTAAACAACATGAAAACGAAATAAATATCAAAACTTTGTTTTTTGTGTTGTTTTGCCAGAACACATTGTAAAAAAAATTTATGAGGGGGGCTTTTATGTTAATTAAGAAAAGTAGCATGAAACGATTAAGGTTTTATTTGTTGGGAGGAGTTTGTCTGTTTATTTTGTGTTTTTTTAGTAAACAACAACTAGTTTCAGCAGAAACACAAACAAACAGTGATGCGTACAAAGAATTTTGTGCAACAGAGAAAGTGGCAAATCATAAAGTTATTACCTTGCAACTGGATGATAAGTTAATGACTGGGTATCAGCTTTATTTTTGTTCGTCATCTCAAGGATTGAAAAGTGGAGATACGATTTCTGAATATATAAATACAGGGGTGTATGTTCCAGTAACGGAATCTGAAAAATTTCCCGGTAGCTATATATGGAGTGGCGATTTTGATAAAAGTGGAACATTTCATATTTATGAGAAAGGAAAAACAGATGTATTAGATTATATCAATAGTTTTTGGAATAGTGATTTAACTTTTGATGATAATAACAGTTGTATTAGAACATATTATACTATTTCCTTCGCTCAAGGAAACGCTGAAGCAATTGAGTTGCCACAGAGTTATATAGCACCGGTTCATCGTTTTTATATGAATTTTGAGTCGGAGATTCCTTATACGGCTCCTTCTTGTTATGAGTATAATCATAATTTGTGTGCACCGGGATACATTTTTTCGCATTGGGAAGATGAGAATAATGTAAAACTTTCAGGAGATTATGTATTATCAAAGCCAACAACTTTTCATCCTGTTTTTGTAAATGAAGATGCTAAAACAGAGGATAACAGTTGGGAGGAAGGGGGTTCTTCTGATAATGGTTCAACAGTGAAAGTTCAAAATGCAGAAGAATTATTAACGGCTGTTCATGACAAAAAGAGTCAGATGATTATTATCAGTGGAAATATTCAAATTACTTCAAGTGTAGTTGAAAACTGGTGTAAAGCAAATGATGTTCACTGTTCTTCCTATGAATTATATTATGCAAAAGGTGTGACAGTTGTAAGCTCAAGTTTTTATAACAACAATGCAGATGATGTAATCATTATAAAAAATGGTGCACATTTACAGTTTGAAGGAGTTTCCTTACGTGGTTCTGTAAACTGGGAAATGCGTGGAACTCGATTTACTGTTCAGGATGGCGGAGAACTGTCTTTTGTAAATAATACCAGTTATGAGTATATGAATGTTGCAATTCAGCCAAAAGCAACTTTAACGGTGGATTGTAGCAGTAACGTAGACTTCAATTATTTATATAATTATGGAAAAGTACAGTTTACAGGTAAAACATCTTCGGAGGATGTAAAGCTAAGTAGTGAAAATACATATTTTGGAATATCCAATGTAAATCAACATTTGATCAATGGTATAACGGGTGTAATTGATATTGCTTATGGTGGATTAGAGCTTCGACAGGAACATGAACGTTGTGACTGGCAACGTGAACGCGTAAATAATCTGACAGATGTTACTTTAAGAAATTATGGTAAAATAAAAACTTCCGGTTATGGAAAATTTTCTATTGAAGGTTCAAGTAGTACGTATCAGCATGATCGTGGATATCAAATACCACTTGTTAATTATGGGGATATTTCGATTGAAAGCACGAAGTTCCTTGATACAAATTTATATGCAATGAACCTTACTTACGGACGTATTTGGAATTATGGAAACATTACCATAGTAAGTAATCCGGAAGAAGTAGGATATCCTTGGGACGGAGAATATTATTTGGGTGGTTCATCATGTTGCCGTATATACCAGAGTGAATTTGTGAATCATGGAAATGTAAAAATAGAAGTGAAAAAAGGAGCAGGACTAGGATGTGAAGGCATGTTTTTTGAACCTGAAAAATGCAGCCTTTCCGAAAAATCTACGGATGTAGATATACCGGCACAACTTAGAAATGAAAAGGATGGTACTGTTAAAGTGGTGACATCAGCAAATACAGTAGGATGTGTATTTACGTACAACGGTATTTGTGATAATAAAGGAAATATGACATTGGAGTTTGCGGGGGAAGATGCTTCTTACAATACTTCTTTAGCTTTGTATCAAACTTATGGTAAAACGGATGTGGCAGTTTTTGTAAATGATGGAACAGTTGTTAATAACGGTTATATTGCTTATAATACAGATGTTTCATTTGCAAAGGTATTTACAGGAAATGAATATACAGGTACAGGAAAAAATGGCAAGTACTTGTACAAAAAGAAAGCAGATATCGAAACAACATCAACAGTAAGTGTTGGAACAACTTTTGAAGTTGGAAATGCAATGTACAAGGTTACAAATGCTTCTGATAAAACACCGCAGGTATGTTTTGTAAAGAGTACTTCAAAAACGATTACAAAACTTACCATTCCATCTAGTGTTGAGTATTACGGAACAGCTTATAAAGTTACGGAAATTGCAGCATCAGGATGTAAAAATTTAAAGAAAGTAACAACTATCACTATTCCAAGCAGTGTGAAAACCATTGGAAATAATGCTTTTACAGGTTGCTCAAAATTGAAAAAGATTGTTATCAAAAGCACAGGATTAACTGAGAAAACGATAAAAGCAAAGGCATTTTCTGGTATTGGTACCAAAGTGACGATTCAGGTGCCAAAAGCAAAGCATAAGAGTTATCTGAGTTTGTTCCGAAAAAAGGGTTTGTCGAAAAAAGTTAAAGTAAAGAGTTAATGAGATAAATTTTTAAAAAATCAAAGAAATGTGTCATGATACTGACATGTGGGTTTGATTTACAGGTATTGTCAGTAGATAGCTTCTGCAAGTTTGCTTGCTAAGAAGCTATCTATTTGACTATATAACTGTATGAGTAAGAAGTACTATTTGGAATGGATTATAAAAGCCTAAAACCTATGAGTAACGAGTATTTTATGGAGTGGATTATGAAGATATCTGCTGTTTTAATACCTGCAGAACCATCTGTTCCTGCGCCGATAGTTTTTGATGGTCAAAGTAAGTCAACAAATCTAAAATTTCTGTCTGGGAAAACATCAAATGTCTCTTTTCTAAGGTTTTCTTTGTTTCTAACAACAGGGGGATTGCCTGGGCTGGGGATAGCCCTTTTACCTGTCTGGCGAAGTTGTCCAAAATTTCTTTTTTGTCTGCCTGCATATGTTGTGTAAAATCTTGTTGCATTATTCAGGTTTCACTCCTTTCTTTTTGTTCTTTTTGCAACTGGAAAAATTGTTCAATCAACGGAAATAATTTGGTCTGTGTAAATTGATTACTTTCCCGTTGTGGTAAAAATTCCCGCATATTTTGATACGTACGGTAGAGTTTTTGTGTTTTTACAAAATTAATAAGCATATTTACTGTTTCTGTTTCAGCAGAATTGCACGCCGGCTGTAATCCGCGAAGCAATGCTTCCATATCTACCGTTTCATCTGCTATATCACAGGCAGAAATCTGATGATTGGAACTGTTGGAAATAGAGTCTAAAAGCTCACTGGCTTTTATTATGATTTCCATGCTGTTTCTGGACTTTGCATTCACATTTGGAAGTGCTGCCTGCATCAGGTTTGAAATATGTTTGTACGAAACTTTTGACGTCTGCATAATGAAAATGAAGCTCCTTTGATATGTTATTAGGTGTTTTTAAACGCCTGAATAATACAATATATGCAGAAAAATAAAATTTAGAAGTGGAAGAGGGGCATTTCTTTTGACTAGAGACAATGTTTGTGGTACACTAGGTTTGGTATTTCAAATAATAGAAACATCGGTAGGAGGATTATTATGATTGGCGATAAAAAAATATTATATAGTGGAATGCAGGCAACAGGTAACTTAACATTAGGAAATTACTTGGGAGCATTAAAAAACTGGATTACATTATCCGATGAATATGAGTGTTTTTATGGAGTTATGGATCTTCATTCACTTACTGTTCGTCAAAATCCGGCAGAGTTTCGTAAGAGAGCCAGAATGCTTTACACATTGTACGTGGCAGCAGGTTTAGATCCAGAGAAGAACTGTGTATATTTTCAGTCACATGTTTCAAGCCATGCAGAGCTTGGATGGTTGTTAAACTGCTTTACATACATGGGTGAGCTTAGCCGTATGACACAGTTTAAAGATAAATCAGCAAAACATGCGGACAATATAAACGCAGGTTTATTTACATATCCGGTATTGATGGCAGCAGATATTTTGTTGTATCAGGCAGACGTAGTTCCTGTTGGAGCTGACCAGATGCAGCATTTGGAGATTACAAGAGATATTGCTACCAGATTTAACAACATTTACGGTGATGTATTTACTATTCCGGAAGCATACATCGGAAAGAGTGGCGCCCGTATCATGAGTTTACAGGAGCCTACAAAGAAGATGTCAAAATCTGATGAAAATGTAAATGCCAGCATTTATCTTTTGGATGATCCGGATACTATCATCAGAAAGTTTAAGAGAGCAGTTACTGACTCTGACAATGAAATCCGTTATTCAGAGGACAAGCCTGGTATCCGCAACTTAATTGACATTTACGGTGCAACTACAGGTAAGTCAAAGGAAGAAATCGAGAAAGAATTTGACGGTAAGGGATACGGCGAGTTTAAGCTTGCAGTTGGAGAGTCTGTTGTAGATATTTTAAAACCATTGCAGGAGCGCATGAAAGAATTAGAAGCAGATAAGAGCTACATTGACAGCGTTATTAAGGCAAATGATGAAAAGGCGCAGTATTTCTCAATGAAGACATTGCGTAAAGTACAGAAAAAGTTAGGATTGACAGAAAGAATTCGCTAAGAAAGCAATTCAAAAGATAAAGAGGGGATATTATGGGAGATTCAAAGTATATCGAGAAAGCAAAAGAGCTTAGAAATGGAGCAATGTGTCCAAACTGTGCAGAGACGATACTTATGTCTTATGCGGAAAAACTTGGACTTTCGGAAAAACAGGCTGCTAAAGTTGCGACAAACTTTGGCGGAGGAATGAAAAGTGGAAGTACATGTGGAGTTGTGACTAGTTCCATGATGATACTTGGAATGCTTGGAATAACTGATCCAAGAATTGTTGGAGAATTTCAGCGTCGCATTAAGGAAAATCACAACGGTCTGATTAACTGCAGAGATTTGTTAAAGGCAAATGCAGAAGCCGGTGGCGAGAAAAAGCCACATTGTGATGCCATGATTTTGGAAGCTATGAAGATGCTGGAAGAGTATGTGGATTAAGGTTGTAAAATGAATATTGTAAGTTGCCAATGTCATAAGGCATGGCAAATGTAGTTGAGACTTATCGCCAAAGGGTGGTAGGTCTCTTTTTTGATTCGTGGTGGTGTTAGGAAGCTGACATGTGGGGGCTATGTAATTGCACTATGACAGAAAAAAACATGGCTTTAGATGTATAGTTAATAAAGGAAAATGTACATCAGCACTAGAGTTTTGTCAGGGATGGATAATTGCTTTATATTGTAGATTTGCATAAAATAAATAAAAATGAAATTAGGTATTGACATAATACCTAAAAGTTGTATAATGAATATAAAGTTAAGTATTAAATGAATACCTAAGGAGGAAAAATGAAGGAGATAAGAAATAAAGACGGATTAACCGAAAAAGAATTTTTAGCACAATACAAACCGGGAGATTACAAGCGTCCCAGTGTCACAACGGATGTGTTGATGATTGGTATGAATGAAAACTATACGAAAATGAAGATTTTACTCATTAAAAGAGGTAATCATCCATTTATGGGATGCTGGGCATTGCCGGGAGGATTTGTGAATGAAAATGAAACAGCCCATCAGGCAGCAGCCAGAGAGCTGGAAGAAGAAACAGGTCTTAGCGGTGTATATTTAGATCAGGTGTATACCTTTTCAAAACCGGGAAGAGATCCAAGAACATGGGTGATTACCATAGCCTATCTTGCATTGATTTCCGAGTTGCAGGAAGTAAAAGGATTAGATGATGCTGAGGATGCAGCCTGGTTTGATTTGAAATTTACAGAGGAAGAAATCAAAATTTCCAGCGAAGAAAAAGCTGTCAACATTGTATATAACCTGAAAAAAGAAGTGTTTTACAACGGAGTGCTTCGTTATGAAAATTACATTCCTACATTAAAGAGTCAGGATGCATTGGCATTTGACCATGTGGAAATCATTATTGAGGCATTGAAGAAGTTAAGAAGACAGATAAAATACAGCAGCGAAGCCTTTTGTCTTGTGGATGAAACCTTTACGCTGCCGGAATTACAGGCAGTATACGAAACTGTTTTAGGACAAAAGCTATATAAAAAAAGTTTCCGGGACATGATTTCGGAACATGTAGTAGAAACCGGCGAAGAAAGATCGTCAAGGACGCCAAATGGCAGAAGATGTAAAGAATATCGTTTCAAAAGGGAGGAATAAATGATGGAAAAGATTTTAGTAGTCATTGATATGCAAAAGGATTTTATAAGTGGAGCATTAAAAAATGAAGATGCCATGAAGATTGTGCCTTATGTAAAAGAAAAAATAGAAGATGCAAAGGCAAAGGGATGGAACATTTTATTTACAAAAGACACTCACGAAGATGATTATATGGAAACAGAAGAAGGAAAACATCTTCCGGTACCTCACTGTATACGAAATACAGATGGTTGGAACATCATTGATGAACTGGAAGCAGATAAATTTGCCGATGAAGTGATTGAAAAGGAAACTTTTGGTTCTACAGCTCTGGCAGAAGTTTTTATGAAACAGAAGGAAAATATCAAAGAAGTAGAATTTATCGGTGTTTGTACCGATATCTGTGTGATTTCCAATGTGTTGATGGCAAAAGCAATCCTGCCAAATAAAAAAATTAGGGTTGATGCAGCCGGATGTGCAGGAGTAACACCACAGTCACATGATACGGCAATCAGTGCTATGGAAGCCTGTCACATAGAAGTAAAAAATAAAGAAAAAGAAGCTTGGAGATAAAGATATCAGGGGATGGAGGAGATTATTATGAGATTACCACAGATTATCAATAGTTTATTAGAAACAGACCTTTACAAATTCAGCATGGGAATGACGATTTACCATCAGTTCCCATCTTACAGAACGGTATGGACATTTAAGTGCAGAAACAAAGATGTACATTTCACAGCGGAGATGGTACAGGAAATCAGAGAACAGATTAAGGCATACTGCCAGCTTGCATTTACAGAGGATGAGCTTGCTTACCTTGGAACTATCAAATGGTTAAAATCTGACTATGTGGATTTTTTAAGATTATGGCATCCGGTATATGATGATTTTACCATCACAGATGATGCAGAATGTGGGCTTTCTATTGAGGCGAAAGGCACATGGGTAAATTCTTCTATGTATGAAATCCCAACTTTAGCCATTGTCAATGAAGTGTATTTTAAAATGGCATACGATTACGACGATTTGATGGTTTCTTTCAAAGAAAGATTAGAGGAAAAATGTAAGAGACTTCATGAGGAGAATATCAATCTTGGAACATTTTCAGAGTTTGGTTTAAGAAGACGTTTATCTTCTGAAGCACAGGAAATGGCAATTCAAAAATTGATGGAGACAACAAAGGACTGCAGTTCTAATTTTGTGGGAACATCAAACGTGTATTTGGCTAAGAAATTCGGCATAAAACCGGTAGGAACTATGGCACACGAATACATTATGTGCGTGGGGCAGGGAGACAACAAGCACAATGCGGCATATTCTAACTGGTATGCATTAAATGCATGGATCAAAGAGTACTCAGTGCTTAACGGAATTGCACTGACAGATACGGTTACAACAGATGTATTCTTAAAAGATTTCCAGTTGACTTTTGCAACTATGTTTAGCGGAGTGAGACATGACTCAGGAGATCCATTTGAATGGGGAGAAAAGATGATTAAGCATTATGAGGGACTTGGCATAGATCCTAAGACAAAAACATTGCTTTTCTCAGATGGATTGGATTTTGACAGAGCCAGTGCATTGTATGACCGATTTAAAGACAGAATCAATACTGCATTTGGTATCGGAACATACATCGCAAATGACACGAAAGTACCGGCTCTGAATATTGTTATGAAGACAACGGAATGTAATGGTCATCCGGTGGCAAAAATCTCAGATACTCCGGGAAAAGGCATGTGCAAAGATGCAGAGTACATTGAGTATCTGGAGAGAGCTTTGAAGTGGAGAATGGACAGGGAGTAAGAAATATTAGTCAGTATAGCGTTCGTAGGCTTCTTTGTAGTGGTTTTGAAAGCGTTCGCGCAAACTTTCCGGTTCCAAAATCCGTATATCTTTTCCTAATTTGAAAAAATAAAATTCCGCCTGCATGGTGGTACATTCAAAGTCAAGTATCATTTCACCTTTGGCATTTGGAACAAAGGTGGTTTCCAACTTGGTGGCAAAAGGACGAAGATGTTGAATGGCGTGAAGCTTTTGAAACCCTGCTTTTGTAAATGCAACACGGATTGTTTCCTGTTCTCCGGCAATATATGCCACCCCTTGTTTGCGGATGAGCGCTAATATTTCATTTCGCCTTTCTTTGCTGCAATGTTTTGTGTAGCTGGAATAGCTCTTAATTTTTTGAATACGGGAAATACGGTAAGCATACACCTTATTGTCCTCAGAGCTTTCAGCAATAAGGTAATGAAAGTTACAATGATTGTCCGGTAAAATAAAGCGAGGGTATACATTGTAAGATACATCCTGTTGAAGGTGATTTTTTGTAGTAAGTTTTATCATCTGTTTTTTCGAGATGGCAACTTCTAAGTTGGAAAGGACATCCTGAAAGAAAATCTCTTCCCTTTCAAAACTGTTTTTGCGGCAATATTCCTCAATGATGGCACTGATATATTTTCCGGGTTTTTCTTTGTAAAAGGGTGCTTCCATAGCAAAATGGTCTTCAAATAATTCGCAGTTGTTATTGTTGATTCGAATGTAAAACTCTGTACGTGAAGGATGAAACTCTGTTTTTCTTATAAGTTCCGCCGTGGCAGATTGCAATTGTTTTCTGTAAGCCTCTAACAAAAGTTGTATTGTTTTATTTTGAGCAGAAGAAGATAACTGACATAAGACAGTTTCTAATTCTGCTTTTTTTCTCTTGCACTGATGTTCCACCGACGCAGATGCGTATTCCAGATAATTGGCAAAAATCCGGTTAATCATGCCCGATTTTGATTGTAATTGAAAAGAAAAGATATCTTCGTTCAAAATCATGTTTGCATAGGTGGAAAGAGAAATACGAATTTTCCCTTCCGGATTGATGTATGTATTCATATATGACAGCCTCCTTAAAATGGAATGTTCTCCAAAAATTTTTGCATAAAAACTTAGAGAGAATATTTTAATGTCTAATTGTAAATTTTGATACTCTTGTTTTATATGTATATTAAATCATTAATATGACTATGTTGGGAATGAAAATATAAAAAAAATACATATATTTCATTCTAACAGGAATAAAATAAAAAATCAAATATTCATTTGTAGATGGTGGTGTTATTTGTTATAATAATCTAAGAGAACGAGGGAGGAGAATAAATAGTGAGTGAACAGTGTTTTGTGATTCTTAAACTGGAATTACAGTCAGATCAAGGAAAAATAACATTTGCCAAATCTTCTTTACTACAGGGAGTACTGATGGAAAATATCCGCCCGGAATATGCACAAAAGATGCATGAGATGAGTATGCGACCATACAGTCAGTGTGTAGTAGAGCAGGACGGGAAGGTGTATTGGCAGATTGCAACTTTAAATTCAGAAGCATATGAGGAGATTATTGTACCTTTAGCTAGTGATTCTTTTCGGAAATTTACCCTGAAACATTGCGATTGGACAGTAAATATCATCAGTCGCCAAGTATGCAAAACTCTTAAAAAAGAATGGATGCGTTCTTTTTATCAGGAAGAATCTAGTCGTATGTTGACGATATCATTTCATACTCCGACTTCCTTTAAAAAAGATGGTGGATATGCAATATTCCCAGAGTTAAAAAATATATATGAGAGTCTGATGCTGCGATATGAAAGCATATTGCCGGAGGAGTCCTTTTATGATCCGGACACATTGATGCAATTGGTGGATAATTCTTCCATCGTGCGATATCGTTTGCGCAGTGTGACTTTCCCTATGGAGGCAACCCGTATTCCGGGATTTATGGGTGAGATTACCATTCGCATCAAAGGTCCTCAGACCATGGTGAATTTTGTGAAACTGTTGCTTACATTTGGCACTTACGCAGGAGTGGGAATGAAAACAGCCATGGGTATGGGAAATATGACGTATGAAGAACGTAGAAAGGAGCAAAAGAAGTTATGACAGAAAAAGAAGTGAAATTGATCGTAGGTGCTTTGTTACACGACCTTGGAAAAGTGATACACAGAACCGGCGTGAATATCAATCATAGCGAAAGTGGATATCAATACTTGAAAGAGGAATTAGGTTGGACAGATAAGGAAGTGTTGGAATCCGTTCGTTATCACCATAAAGGAAATTTGAAAAATGCAAAGTTGGAAGAAGCTTCCTTTGCGTATATTACTTATATTGCGGATAATATAGCATCTGCGGCAGACAGAAGAGAAACGACGGAAAAAGAGGATAAGGGATTTGAGAAGACATTTCCTTTGCAGCCAGTGTTTAATATTCTCAATCAAAAAGATGGAAAAAGAAAAGAAACGTATTATGAACCGAAAATGTTGGATCAGACCATCAACTACCCACAAGCAGAAAAAAAGCAATTTTCAGACAGTTTTTATAAAGAGGTATTAGACCGAATAAAAGATTGCTTGCGTGGGTTAGAGTGGAAAGATCCAAGATACATTAATTCCTTATTATCGGTGTTGGGAGCAACATTATTTTACGTACCATCTTCTACTAACAAGGGAGAACTTGGGGATGTTTCTTTATATGACCATGTAAAAATTACGGCAGCGGTAAGTAGTTGTTTGTATCAATACTTAGAGGAAAAAGGTGAAAAGAATTATAAAAAATGTCTTTTGGAAGAAGAAACAGCCTTTTGGGAAGAGAAAGCATTTTTATTTTATTCCATGGACATTTCAGGTATTCAGAACTTTATTTATACCATCCATAGTAAAGATGCATTGAAGCAATTGCGGGCTAGAAGTTTTTACTTGCAGATTATGATGGAGCATATGGTAGATACTTTATTAGAACGATTATCCTTATCCCGGGCAAATTTAATCTATTCCGGTGGAGGACATTGTTACATTCTGATGCCAAATACACAGGCTGTGAAGAAAATTCTTGAGGAATATGAGAAGGATATGAACGAATGGTTCCTAGAACAGTTTGATATTTCTTTGTATGTGGCAAGCGGATATACAGAGGTAACTGCCAATACGTTACGAAAAGATGCCAATGAACTGTATGCACAAATGTTTCGTAATGTCTCTAACAAGATATCTGATAAAAAATTACATAGATATAGTGCAGAGGATATTAGAAAATTAAACGAATTTTCTAAGGCGGTAAGTCAGCAGGAATGTCGGATATGTAAACGTTTAACAGAGAAAATCCACGATGAGGGAGATGGATACGTTTGTCCAACCTGTTACGAGCTTAAGCGATTGGCAGAATGCATTATGAATGATAAAAAGTGTTTCTTTGGCGTGTTTCAGGAAGGCGACAAGGGTGTTCCATTGCCGGGAAACATGGTTTTGGTTGCCATGGACAAAGAGAAAATCACGAAATATATAAAAGAAGAAAAAATATGTCGTGTGTATGCAAAGAATGGATTTTACACAGGTCAGAATGTGGAAACAACCATTTATGTAGGAGATTATATGGCAGAGGGCTATTCTACATTTGAAGATTATGCAAAAGCAGGTGTGGAAAAAGGTCATATCGAACGACTTGGTGTGCTTCGAGCGGATGTGGACAATCTGGGACAAGCCTTTGTGGCTGGATTTGCAAAGGAATATAGAACCTTATCAAGAACAGCGACTTTATCCAGACATTTAGCATTATTTTTCCAATATTACATCCGACAAATCTTTGCAGAAAAACAACGGAAAGTTGCCATCGTATATTCCGGTGGTGATGATGTATTTTTAGTTGGTGAATGGAATGAAGTGATAGAAGCATCTATGGATTTGCAGGAAGCATTGCATAAATACACCAATGCCAGTCTGACTATTTCCGCGGGAATTGGCATCTATCAGCCAGCTTATCCAATCAGCCGTATGGCTTTAGAAGTTGGAGAATTGGAAGATGCATCGAAAAACTATCCGGGAAAAAATGCTGTGACGCTATTCTCTACAAGAGATGAATATACCCTTGAGGATGGAACACAAATGGATACCGGTACCTATTCATGGAAAGAATTAAAAGAAGAAGTCATAGGAAATGGTGCAAATGCTGGAAAACTTTCGTCATTAAAACAGTTCTTTGATGAGAATCAGGAACGCGGTATGAGTATGATGTATCATATGTTGGAATTGCTTCGTCAGAAGATGAATCATAAAGAATTAAATATTGCACGTCTGATATATATGTTGGCACGATTGGAACCGGTGAAAAAAGGAGATTCCAAAGAAGCGGAGGAAGAATATAAAAGAAGTAAAAAAGCTTATAGAGAGTTTGAAGAAAACATATATGAGTGGTGTACGGGAAATGACAATGACTCGAAAGAAAATATTCGACAGTTGATTACGGCGATGAATTGGTATTCTTACCTGATACGAAACCGTAGTACAAAGAGCAACAAAAAAGAAAAAGAGAAAGAGAGGTAATTGATATGGCAGATTATAGAAAGAATGGAAGTAATAATGGACAAAGAAATGGTTATAGAGAGGATCCAATGAAAAAATATGAGAATATCATAAAAAAGGATGACATTTATGGTGAGGAATATGTGGATGCTGCGGAAAAAGTTATGCTGATAATGAAAGAATATAATGCTAAAAATAAAAAAAAGAAATCAGAATTATTAACAACTAGTAAAATTAGAAATATAATGTCAATGATGGCAGAAATATATAACGAAGCAATGGAAAATGATGAGAGTTTATCAAGCGATACTAAAAGTCGAATTGAATATTTGAGAATGCGAATAGTTTATGAGGCAGGACGAGAAAATGCAGTAAAAGTATTTGTGACCGCTGCAAAATTATTAGATGGATTAAAAGATGTAAAAGGTAGTAAGGAAA
>CADBNB010000380.1 GCA_902795895.1 uncultured Lachnospiraceae bacterium
CACACCGTGTACGCACTGCGGGAATGTCGTTATCCAAGAAAAATCTATCTCGAAATTCTTGTATAAAAAGACTCCGAGAGAACATATGAAAAAGAAAGAGGGAGAAACATGGCGAAAATACTGATTGTGGAAGATGAAAGAAAAATAGCCCGTTTTGTGGAACTTGAATTGAAACATGAAGGCTATGAAGTAGATTGGGCAGAGAATGGTATCGATGCGTTAGATAAAATATTAACCACAACACCGGATTTGGTTATTTTAGATGTGATGCTTCCAGGGATGAGTGGTATTGATGTGTGTAGAAAAGCAAGAGAAGGTGGCTATGAAAATTCCATCATTATGCTTACTGCAAAAGATGATATTATGGATAAAGTAGAAGGTCTTGACAATGGAGCAGATGATTACATGACGAAACCATTTGCCATTGAAGAGTTACTGGCAAGAATCCGCGTAGCACACGGAAGACAACAGAAAATGGTAAAGGAACCAAAGAAAGTTGTGTTAGAACACGGCATGTTAAAAGTGGATACTGCCATGCATGAAGTACATTACGGGGAAGATCTTATAAGTCTCACAAAGAAAGAATATGATCTGTTAGTCTATCTTTTGAACCATTTAAATGAAGCAGTTTCGAGAGAAACCATTTTGGAGGAAGTATGGGACTATGATTATATGGGAGAGACAAATGTAGTAGATGTGTATGTTCGTTATATTCGTCAGAAACTGGATGACAAGTATGGCGTGAAAATTTTGAATACAGTACGAGGGGTAGGTTACATAATCAAAGATGAGTGAAGAAAAGATTGAGAAAATTCGGTGCTTTTTACGAAAGTACTGGTTGCCTCTGGTAGAAAAGAAAAATCAGATAAAGAGTCGTATACGATTGTCCATACAATTACAAATTACATTATGTTATACCGCAATGATGCTTTTTGTGGGAGCACTTATTTTTATTCCGGTAGGACATGTAATCATACATAGTGAGCTTAAAAATCACATGCTGCGTTTTCATTACAGTGGGCAAGAGTGGCAGATAAATCTGTTGGATGGCTTTGAGGTGACGGTAGTATTATATCTGGCTGGTGTTTTATTTGTAGTAGAAATGGCGAAGAAAAACATTTCCCAGATTACAAAATATATTGGAAAAATGATAAAGCAGTCCAAACGCATCACTATAAATAATCTTTCTCAGGAGCGTATCAGCGAGGAAGGAATGCAAAACGAGCTAAAGGATGTTGCCAGCACCATCAATAGTATGTTAGATCGTTTGGAAGGTTCCTATGAACAACAAAAACAATTTGCTTCAGATGCGTCACATGAACTTCGAACACCAATTGCTGTTATCCAAGGATACATCAATATGTTAGACCGTTGGGGAGCAGAAGATCCGGAAGTTTTGGCAGAGTCGGTGGAAGCGATTAAAAACGAAGCCCAGTCCATGAAAGAACTTGTGGAAAAATTATTGTTCCTTTCAAGAAATGATAAAAAAACATTAAAACTTACCAAGCGTAAATTTAACATTGGTAAAATGGTTGAAGAAACCATTAAAGAGGCAAAAATTATCGCGAAAAACAGAAATGTGGAAGCTCTTGATGTGGATCATTTGATTTTTTATGGTGACCGACAGATGATGAAAGAAGCAATCCGTGTATTGGTGGAAAACGCCATAAAATATACAAAAGATGGCGATACTATATACATTGGATGCGAGGAAATAGATAATCAATGTGTGTTGACGGTGGCAGATACGGGTATTGGAATGGATGAGAAAGATATGGAAAACATTTTCAGACGTTTTTATCGTTCGGATCATGTCAGAAATGGCGATATCAGCGGACATGGTTTGGGATTGTCCATTGCAAAACTAATTGTGGCAAAACACGTGGGAACTATACAGGTAAAAAGCCAGTATACCCGTGGTACCTGTTTCAGGATTACGTTGCCAATACAGAGATTTGAGTAAAGTATGGAAATATGAGTTGGATTTTGATTTGGCTCGTAAGAATGTGAATTGCTATAACTAGTTACGGTTTTATGCGAAACAGTTTACAAAATAGCTGATTTGGTCTATACTTAAACAAAAAATAACAGTTAATAAAGATTACGACAAGAAGGAATGAAAAATGGCAAAGACAAAAAAGAAATCAAGAATTAAAAATCCTGCATTGAGAAAATTCTTATTAGCCTTAAGAGTAACATTACTTTTAGTGTTGCTGACCGTATTGATCGGTGGAATCGTATTTTATTTCACTTACGGACAAGATTTACTTGCAATGCAGCAGGAAGCTAAGAAAGCAGTAGGGGAATCCACTGTACAGACATTTTGTTCTACAGAGACCAGTGTTGTATATGCAAGCAATGGAAAAGAAATTGCAGATTTAAAAGGCGAAAAAGATGTTTATTATTTGAGTAATGATGAGATACCTGATTATGTGAAAATGGCATTTGTATCCATTGAGGACAAGAAGTTTTACACTCATAAAGGTGTGGATTATCTAGCCATTGCAAGAGCGGCTTTTCAGTACGTAAAAAAAGGTCGTGTAACCCAAGGTGGTAGTACCATTACCCAGCAGTTGATTCGAAACGTGTTTATTTCAAAAGAACAGACCATGAACCGTAAACTTCGTGAGATGTTCTATGCCATGGAAGTAGAAAAGAAATATTCGAAAGATCAGATACTTGAGTTTTATATTAACAATGTATTTTTTGCCAATGGTTATTATGGAATTCAGGCAGCGTCATATGGTTATTTTGGAAAAGATGTGAAAGAATTATCTTTGTCAGAAGTAGCATTTTTGTGTGCAATACCAAATGGACCGACGAAATTCAATCCATTGACAAATATGGACAATACAATGACACGTCGTGACTTGATATTGAAAAATATGAAGGAAGACGGAAAAATTACGGATGAAGAGTATGATAATGCTCTTATGCAGGAAATCAAGTTAAAGACGCAACAAAACAAGAAAAAAACATCGATAGAGACTTATGCAAGATTGTGTACTATTAAGGCGTTAATGAAGAGTACAGGTTTTGAATTTAAGACACAGTTTGCAAGTACACAGGAAGAGACTACATACCGTGAGGAGTATGATGAAGTATTTTCCGCATGTGAAAGTTCTTTGTATACAGCAGGATATAGAATTTACACTTCTATCAATCTGTCGAAACAGAAAGAGCTTCAAAAAGCTGTAAATGAACAATTAAAGGGATTTACTGCAAAGACAGACGAAGGTGTTTATAAAATGCAGGGCGCTGCTGTTTGTATCAATAATACAAATGGACGTGTTGAGGCGATTGTAGGTGGAAGAACGCAAAATGATATTATCGGATATACATTAAACCGTGCATATCAGAGCTTTAGACAGCCGGGAAGTTCTATCAAACCATTAGTAGTGTATACACCTGCTTTTGAAAATGGATATACACCAGAATCAATTGTGGAAGATAAATATTTTAAAGGCGGACCACATAACTCAGACAATAAATATTCAGGAAGAATACCAATTCGTTCTGCGGTAGCAGCATCGAAAAACGTAGTTGCTTGGAAGTTATTTGAGGAAATTACTCCAAGTAAGGGATTGTCTTATATTTTGAATATGGGATTTTCAAACATTGTTGCAGATGATTATTATCCTGCGTCAGCTTTAGGTGGATTGACACATGGTGTTAGTCCTTTGGAAATGGCATCCGGATATGCAACTATTGAAAATGAAGGATATTATAGAGAACCTACTTGTATTGTAAAAATCACAGATTCAAGAGGAAATATGGTTTATAAAGACCGTCAGATTAAGAAGAAGATTTATTCTCCTGAGAGTGCGCATATGATGACAAGTTGTATGGAAAATGTAATAACAAATGGTACTGGTAGAGGACTTGGCTTGTCGCAAACTGTATCTGCTGCTAAAACAGGTACAACAAATGATAAGAAAGACGGTTGGTTCTGTGGATTTACAGCATACTATACAACCACTGTATGGGTAGGTTACGATACACCGGTTACGGTAAATGATTTGTATGGTAGTAGTTATCCAGGAAGAATTTGGCATCAGTTTATGGAAAAAATTCATGAAGGCAAAGAGTATGCCGAATTGAAGGATGATTACGCAAAGAAAAATGAGAAAAAAGCTACAGAAGAGGAACCAGAGGAAACTGAAGAGCCAGAAGAAACAGATGTGCCAGAGGAAACAGAAGAAGTAGACCCTTTACCTACAGAGGAGCCGGTGGAATGGTCTGATGGTCAGACAGAAGAACCAACGCAGGAACAACCACAGGAACAACCAAAAGAAGATGATGTAGTTGAACCTGAAGAGCCTGTAGGAGGCGCAGCATCTATGTCTGGAAACGTAGGTTTGATTTATTTTGATTTCTTTGGACGTTATAGAAAATAAAACATTCTAAATGTTGAGAGTGTGTTAGTTGTTTAGTAATACTTTGGAACTATTGGAAGACTAAAAGAAGAGTGTTGATAATTACGAAGGTAGTTATTGACACTCTTTTTTTGTAATAGGAAATTGCGATGCAATTTCCTATTTATTCATGGCGGTGTCTGCAAACTGACATGTGGGTTTACTTTTAAAGTAAAAGATTTTCGTTAGAATGCTATTTTGACAAATTTTGCAGGTAAGACATGGTAATCTGTATGAGCGAGTAGCCACATTGGGTGAAAAATTGGGAAGAAAGGAAGGGGTTATCATGAATAATCAGAAAGAATGTTTAGTGAGATTGCCGAGAAATGTACGAAAAATAGGGATGGAAGATAAAGAAATATCTGTGTATATTGAAGATTATTTGTATTCATATATACAATACATAGCTAGAAATACAGAAAAAGAAAATAAAATCATCGTGTTGATTGGACATGCTTTAAAACTTGAAGGAAAGTTTTGCGTATTTGCGTATGGTGCAATTTGCGCAACAGATGTAATTTTTTCATCAAATTCTCAAGTAGAAGCATGGAAAAATGTATATGCAGAAATGGAAAAATATTATAAAAACGGAGAAGTTATAGGAATTGCAGAAATAGGAAGTGATATTATTTTTACAAAAGAAAAAAAGGAGGCATTACAACTATTTCACAACGACATAAGAATTGAATTTAATAGTATTCAAAGAAAAATAAACATATGTGTAGGTGAAAAAAATATAGATGGCTATTACATTTATTATGAAAAAAATGATGAAATGCAAGAGTACATGTTGATGTGTAAAGGAGAAGTAGAACCCGAAAGAAAAGATAATCAGTTGTTAGAGGAAATACGAGAGAAAATAAATCAGATGTCCTTGAGAAAACAGAAAAAGACTATGACAAAACGTTGTGTTATAGGTACTTTTGTTTGTGTAATTATGATTTTACTTATCGTAGAAATGCAAGATTATTTTCATAAAGATAGCACATTGACAACTATGAAACAGGAACAGATAAATGCAAAAAAACAGAGAGAAAACAAAACTTTGGAAGTAAATAGGAATGAAAACGGGACAGATAAAAAAGAAGGTCATAAAGAAAAAATAGAAAGTTTAGAAAAAAAATATGCTGATGATGAGGAAAATAATAAAAACAGTTTAGAAAAACATAATACGGAAATGGAATTGATACAGTTTTATGAAGTAAAGCCAGGGGATTCTTTGGAGGGAATATGCAGAGAATATTTTGGCAACATAACTGCAATAGGTAAAATAATGCAAATAAATCAAATTGAAAATAAAAATAGAATAGTAGTTGGACAAGTGCTAAAAATGTGGGAATAAATTAGTGTTATAGAAGCAAGTGGTTATAAAATCATTGAGTAAAAATAATCGTAAGACAGCAGGAAAACTTCGTTCGAGGTAGCGGTTGAGGGCAGTTTATACTTGGATGTTTGAAGGTTTACGGGATTTTCAGCCGAGACTTCACAATAAGAGTAAAATCAAGTATAATGTCACTATATGTTTTTAAAAGGTGGAGGAAGTTATGCCAAGTTTATCAGAACGTAGTGAACAAAAAAGATATTTAAAAATGAAAAAGAGAAAAAAAATAATCCGAATGACGGTTTTGATTTCGGCGCCAATTGTTGTAATTCTCATGATTGCATTTTATTTCTTGTTTCAAGCAAACAGAACTTATAGCGGGTATGAAGTAGTTTCAAAAGCTGAAAAAATAGAAGGCAATGATGCAAAATATATTGCTTATGGAGATGATTTGCTAAAATACAGTAAAGATGGCGCTTGTGCCATGAATATGGACGGGGAAATATTATGGAACGGAAGTTATGATTATGAAAAGCCATTTGCAGTTACTTGTGGTAAATATGTTGCGGTTGCTGACATTGGCGCAAAACAGATTAGTGTATTTGACGGAACAGAAAAAGTCAAGGTAATACAGACGGAAGCGGCGATAGAGCAGATTTCTATTGCAAAACAGGGCGTTGTTGCTGCCATATTAGAAGAAAATGATAAGGCAAAAATATGCATCTATAATCCATATGATGCAAAGGATATGTTAAAGGTATGTATAGCAACAAGTACGGATAGCGACGGATATCCTGTATCTATAGCACTTTCAAAAGATGGTCAGAAACTTGTGACAAGCTACATAAATATTTCTAACGGAGTCATATCTAGCAGCCTGAATTTCTATAATTTTGATAACGTTGGAAAAAACCGTGTAGATCGTATTGTAGGTTCAAGACCGTTGGGAACGGAAATCGTAGCGGATATTCAATTTTTAAATGATAGTGAAGTAGTTGCGTTTACAAAGAATGGTTTCTATGTATACAAGATGAAGGAAACACCTGTGGATGTAGCAAAAATAAAAGAAAAATCAAATATTAAAAGCGTAAGTTACAATGATGAATATATTGCACTTGTAACGGAAAATGATAAAAATCCTACAAGTTCGTACATTGCCAAAGCATATACAACAAGTGGGAAAAAGGTTTTAGAAAAAGAAATTGGATATAGCTATAATCAGTTTTTGATGGGCAATAAAGAATTGATTTTTTATTCATCTACAGAGGGGCATATTCTACGTTTTAGAGGAAGTGAAAAACTAGATTGTGAATTTGACAGTGTAGTGTCGTATCTTTTCCCGATTCAGTCATCCAGCAAGTATTGTATGATTGATGGGGATTATATAAAGCAAATAAGTTTGACAGGAAGAAAGAAGGAGAAATGATATGAATTGGTTATTGATTGTAGTTATTGCAATATTGGGAGGAATGGCTTTTCTTGGTTATAAGAAAGGACTTGTTCAGATGCTTTTTGCTGTTGGTTCATTGGTTGTTGCAATTATTCTAACAGGATTTTTGGGGCCGATTTTTGCGGATTCCTTGTGTGAAAGTGAAGTTGTAATGAATTATGCTACGGAGAGTGTGAATTCTACTTTGGGCATAGAGACAAAGATGGACAATGCTATAGATAATGTTACAACGAAAAAAACGAAAGGTTACGCAAAATTATCGAAAAGTGATCAAAACAAAGTGATAAAGAACCTTGGACTGCCATCATTGTTAGATGAATCTCTGGTTGATAGTACTGCAGAATATGCAAATCAAGAGGGAAAAATAACTGCAAAACGTTTTTCAAACTGCATTAACGAAATGATAGCAAGAATGATGATACGCGGTATTGTGTATGCTGTTATTTTTATTATTATCCGTATCATATTGCGCATTTTGTTAAAAACATTTATTATGGTTGAAAAGAGAACCGGAGCATATGATGTGAATGAGTTGACAGGTGCAGCCGCTGGATTGCTTGTGGGTTGCTTGCTTGTCTGGGTAGGATTTTTGATACTACTTTCATTTAGTGGTACAGAATTTGGAGTTGAATGCTATCGTTGTATCAATGACAGTGAAGTGTTGCGTTTTATATACAATAATAATTTATTGTTAAAATGGATTTTGCTTTCTTTGGCAAAATAAGTATTTGAGATTTACTTGTAAGGTTCGAATGATGGATTCGGTGTTGATTTTTCAGAATTCATTCAAGTTTAAGACAAGTTTATTGTCCCTCGCCTTCACTTAAAAGGCGGGGGATTTTTTTATGTAATAGGAAATTGCGATGCGAGGATGCGCAGACCGCGGAGATGGAGTTAATTGATGCGCAATACCGCGGTTGCGCTAGAGTTTTGCAAGCAAAACTCTTTGTTCTGTACAAGAAAATAATGATGCAATTGTTTTGTTGTACTAAAAAATGCTCTGTGAGGATTTGATATATGTTATAGTTTGAACAGTTATTTTGGATGATAAATATGTGTCTACAAAGCCTTATTTTGTGCGATTTTTTGGAGATGGAGAATTAAAAAAATAAAAAAAAATAAAAAAATTTGAAAAAAA
>CADBNB010000381.1 GCA_902795895.1 uncultured Lachnospiraceae bacterium
CATGTTGTGGCATCCTACTACGGAAAAAATCGGTCAGCCGGTGGAAAACTCGGTAGTAAAGGGACTTGCAGCAGATATTGAAGCTGGAAAGAAAGTTTCACCGGATACAGTGGATTATGAATTTAAAGGAGCAACAAAATATGCTTCCTATTACGTAGGTAAAGATAATAGCTATATTCTTGTTATTACTGCCGACGAGAGTGAGATTTTGCAACCTGTAAAAGATGTGACGCGTAATTCAATCATTGGTGGAGTAGTTGCTCTGCTTGCCTGTGGATTAGTAGGATTATACATGGCTATTTATATTGCAAAACCAATCCAAAGAACAACGGAAGATATTGCTAAACTTGCAGAGCTTGATTTGTCAGATATTCAGGAATTAAAACCTCGTAAAGACGAGACTGGTGTTATGATGAGAGCGATACAGGCACTTCGAAAACAGTTGGTTACTGTAATGAAAGATATTGATATTCAGTGTGAGGAACTTAGAGAGTCAGCAGACATTCTTGCAAAGAGTGCGCAGGAAACATCCGGGGCTATGTCACAATTGGAAAAAGCTATGGATGAAGTTGCTGTTGGAGCTACTGCGCAGGCGGGTGATACCCAGACAGCTTCAAGTAGTGTTATGAGCATGGGAAATCTTATTCAGGATACAAATACCAAAGTTGACGAATTACTTTCTAATGCAGATGTTATGACAAAAGCCAGCAATCAGGCTAGAGAAAAGATTGAAGAATTAAGTGCAGTTAACCAGAAGACCATGGAAGCATTTGATGTTATTTCAGAACAGACCAATGCTACAAATGACTCTGTAACGAAGATTCGTGAAGTTACTGATATGATCAGTACCATTGCAAATGAGACAAATCTTTTGTCATTGAACGCTTCTATCGAGGCAGCAAGAGCCGGAGAAGCAGGACGTGGATTTGCAGTCGTTGCTTCAGAAATCCAGCAGTTGGCAACACAGTCAAATGAGTCTGCAAACAAAATTAGTGAGATTATCAATTTACTTATTGAAGAATCAGAAAAGACAGTTTCTAAGATGAACGAAGTAAAAGAAGTTATTAAAGTTCAGGATGAAAATGTTATTAGCACGAAGGAAGCATTCCAGAATGTGAAAAATGGTATTGATGCTTCTATCAAGGGAATTAAAGAAATCAACGATAAGACTCGTGAATTGGATGCAGCAAGAGATCGTGTGGTTGATGTTGTACAGAGCTTGTCAGCTATCGCTGAGGAAAATGCAGCATCAGCAGAAGAGACAAGTGCATCAGCAACTACTGTAGATTCTATCGTAGCAACTATTGACGAAAAAGCAAATTCATTGAATGATGTTGCAGATAAATTGTTTAGCGATGTAAAACAATTCAAGTTATAAGAAAAGTAAAGATGAATGGAATTTAACATCAAATAATCTTACAATAAAAAAGAATAGCAAAAGAGGACGAATCTCAAAATGGGAATCGTCCTCTTTTTTTAAAAGGTAGTGTATGAAATGAATAACTAACGCACAATTTGCTTACGCTTGGAATATATCTTGTCATTCCAATGCATAGCATTGCACACAAAGGTAATGGCTTGTTTTTCTGCAACTTTTGAAACAGTGTGAGCTGCAGACGGATTGTTGATGCCGGGAATAAAACCGGCAGCCATGCTAGGATGTCCGCCTCCGTCACCTAATTCATTTAGTGCTGCGCGAACAACTTCAGAAGCATCTAAATCTTTGCAACTGCTTCTGACGGTAAATTTAATCCCATTGTCACGGAAAGAATGGCTGACAATAATATCAACTTCTTCCAATGTAAGCATGAAATCCGAAATCTGTCCCATGATTGCTTCAGAGCAATCGTCTCCTAAATCCAGGAGTGCCATCGTGTGACAAAAACGCAAATTTTCGATGGCGTGATAATATATCTGTAAATCCTGCAGTTTCATAGTGCAGGAATCTAACTGGCTCAAAATTCCAATATCTGATTTCTTATATAATGTAGAATACAGATTCAAATCCAAATCGGAAACATGTCGGTTAAGACAATTAGTATCCATACGAATGGCATAAGTAAATGTAGTTGCAAGTAATTTGCTGATTGGAATATCAGATTCTAAATAATAACATGCAATAATACTTGCACATGCGCCACATTCCGGGCGAATATCGTGAAAACGATAATTGCTTGTTTCCTGTTCCTTATGATGGTCGATACATGCAATTACAGTTCCGCAGTAGGATTTTACATTGCTGTTTCCCTGCTGACAATCTACAAGAATTGTTTCATCTGATGCTGAAAATTCAATGGTATCAGCCGGAACAATATCTAATTGCAATAGGGAAATCATTTGCAAAGTGTTAGCTTTGTCAATAGCTCCTTTATAACATACAATGGCTTTTTTGCCATAATGTTCAAGTAAAAGTTTTAGTCCGTGTGCTGTTGCCAGCGCATCCTGATCGGGATAATTATGTGTCTGAATGTAAACCAGATCATTATCAATTACTGATAATAATTGTTCGATTTTTGTCATAACCATCCCTCCTTGTTTATGTGTTTTAAAATCTTTTTCATACTTTTCTTCTTTCTTCTATTAAGACGTGCTCAAAAGTATTGAGTGTTGGATTCGAATTTTTTAGCGATGTTAATCAATCCGAAATCGAGCGTATCCTTGCAGAGCACATATCTCAAGTTAGGGTTACATAGCACTATACAATATTCATATAGCTTGGTGATTATACCTTATTTTTGATGTGAAATTACAAATTTACTATTGTGTAAAATCTGCTTTATTGAGAAATTTCATTCTAAATGTTAACGTAAATGTAATATAAATTAGTAAAAAATGTAATAACTTTTAGTATTATACATTAAAATTGTTGGACAATGCAATAGTAAAAGTTTACAAAAAGAAAAGAAAATTGTGAAAAAAATTTGTAAATGTGAAGTTTGGAAGAATTTGGAGACTGCAAGTGTGTTAGTGTAAGACAGTATTTATAGGGAGGTGAGAGGTAGTGGAAGTTAAAATTTGATGGACTACTGTTAGTTCACATCGTGAATTTAGGGGATTTCAAGGTAATTATTAGGATGCAAAAAATGGTAGTGACTTCAGCTCCTATCACAGCCGACGCAGCAACTACAAAAATTGTAGGTGTAAATAAGACTATTACTCTTGTAAAGGGTA
>CADBNB010000382.1 GCA_902795895.1 uncultured Lachnospiraceae bacterium
CATGTTATTCGCAGGAATATTCTGCGAATTTTGAAAGTTATTGTTATTCACAGGAATATTTTGTGGATTTTGAGAATTCATGTTATTTGCAGGAATATTTTGTTCATTGCTAACATGATTTGTGCTTGGATTATTTTCTATATTGTTTGATGACTGATTTGAAGTATCATTCATATTATTTCCCTCTCTTTCTATAAAATGTTCTCTCGGAATCTCCTTTATTCAACTTGCCAATCTTTTGCAGTTTTTCATATACGAGCTTAAGTTATTTTTAGTATAATATGCAAAATATTGATTGTCAACAACAATTTATCGCAATACGATAAGTGATAAATTGCTAATATTGGAAAAAAGCTTCATATTGCACTATATAAATGTTATCGACTAAATGAATCTATTCTTTGACATCTTTAGGTAGGGTTGGTATACTAGTGTGAGGAGCGAAAAAACAGGAATTTCCTTTAGAATCATCTTTTTGATTTCGGGAATAATTAGCTTTGAAGGGGAGATTTTATGTCTTATACAGCTTTATATCGTAAATTCCGTCCTAAAGAATTTGAGGATGTAAAGGGCCAGGAGCATATTGTTCGTACCCTTCGCAATCAGATCAATGCAGGACGTATTGGACATGCTTTCTTGTTTTGTGGAACAAGAGGAACAGGAAAGACTACCATTGCAAAAATCTTAGCGAAAGCAGTAAACTGTGAGCATCCGGTGGATGGAAGTCCATGCAATGAATGTGCAGTGTGTCAGGCGATAAACAGTCAGACGTCTATGAATGTGATTGAGATGGATGCGGCGTCAAACAACGGTGTGGACAATATCCGAGAAATTGTTGAAAATGTGCAATATTCACCAACCCAGGGAAAATACAAAGTATACATTATCGATGAGGTGCATATGCTTTCTACCGGAGCCTTTAACGCTTTGTTAAAGACATTGGAGGAACCACCATCTTATGTGATTTTTATTTTGGCAACTACGGAAGCGCATAAAATTCCTATCACCATTTTATCAAGATGTCAGCGTTATGATTTTCGTAGGATTACCATTGATGTAATTGCGGCGAGACTTCAGGAACTTCTTGATAAGGAACAGGTAAAGGCAGAAGAAAAGGCTGTCAGATATATTGCAAAAGCAGGAGACGGTTCCATGCGTGATGCGCTAAGTCTTCTCGATCGATGCATTGCCTTTTATCTGGGTGAGGAGCTTACCTATGAGAAAGTATTGGAAGTGCTTGGAGCAGTAGACTTGGAGACGTTTTCACAGTTGTTCCGATATGTGGCAGAAGGAAATGTTACCGGCTGCATGGAGATTTTAGAAGAACTGGTAGTACGAGGACGAGAGTTGAGTCAGGTAGTAACTGATTTTACCTGGTATTTGAGAAATCTTCTTCTTGTGAGTACCTCGGAGCATGCTCAAAATATCGTGGATGTTTCTACGGAACAGTTTGCCAATATGGAGGAAGAGTGTAAGTTGGTTGATCCTGAGACACTCACCAGATATATTCGGGTTATGTCAGAATTGTCAAATCAGATTCGTTATGCATCGCAAAAGCGTGTACTGATTGAAGTTGCACTTATAAAGCTTTGCAGACCTGCCATGGAGACAAATTATGACTCCTTGTTGGATCGTATCCGTATGTTGGAAAAACAATTGGAACAAGGTGTGCCTGTACAGATGGTATCGGCAGATACATCAAAACAAAGTGCTGCACCGGTTAAGTCGCAGGCTGCCACAGAGGAAAATTATCAGGCACTTAAGAAGGCAATTCCTGAGGATTTACAGGAAGTTGCGAAAAATTGGGATCGAATTTGTGGATTGCTCTCCGGTTCATTGCCGGCAACATTAAAGATGGCAATTCCGTCTGTAGGAGAGGGAAACAGCTTACTTTTGATTGTTGACAATGAAATTCACAAAGATATGTTAGATACGGAAGAACATCTGGCAGAAATTAAAGATGCTATTGAGCGTCAGATACAAAGGGAAGTACAGGTTCGGGTGCAAATGGTGGATTCAAAGACTACAAATCCGGCAGATATGCTAGATCTTAGCAAGTTCACTAAAATGGCAATCGAATTTGAAGATTAGAATGATATGCCAATGATTGCAATACATATTCGAAAAATGATAGTAGTTGTAATCACTTAAATAATATAAGAATTGAAAGGAGAATTATTATGGCAAAAAGAGGCGGATTCCCAGGTATGCCTGGAAATATGGGAAATTTAATGAAGCAGGCACAGAAGATGCAGCGTCAGATGGAAGAAAAGACAAAAGAATTAGAGGATAAAACATGGAGCGCTACTGTAGGTGGCGGCATGGTTACTGTTGAAGTAAATGGTAAAAAAGAAGTTGCAAGAATCGAGATTAAACCGGACGTTGTAGATCCAGACGATATTGAGACTTTGGAAGATTTGGTAATGGCAGCAGTAAATGAAGCATATCGTGCAATGGAAGATGAAACTGCACAGGCTATGGACAGCATTACCGGTGGTCTTACAAGTAGTTTAGGTGGAGGTTTCCCATTCTAATTTAAAGAAGCTTACTGTATTTAAATATATGTTGATAATTAAACCTGAATTATTC
>CADBNB010000383.1 GCA_902795895.1 uncultured Lachnospiraceae bacterium
ATCTTTGATTCAAGATTTCTTCTATTATCATTGCATTTTCTTTTTTATACTCATCATCATCTTGTAAATACAAGAATAGTGTAACAAATGGAGGCTTTCCACTTGTAGTCATCAATGTGTTTATTTGATATTGAATTGTTTGAATTCCAGATGACAACTCTCTTTTTAATCTTACTTGTACTAACCTATCTATAATTGATTTATCTACTTCTTTACCAATTTCATTTTTTAATTCTTTAGTAAATTTTTCCTTACTTATTCTTAAATATTTTCCTAAATGTGAAACGTTAATTGACTGTCCACCATATTGTGAACTTGCAACCATTGCGATTATTTGCGTTGTAACAGTACATGCAACCTGGAAAGATCTTGGCGAATTAACCATCTTACCATTCATTGCTGTACCATTATCTAACATGTCTTTTAAATTGATTATGCAACTATTGAAAATTGGTTGTAAAAAATAATCGTCATCGTGAAAACAAAGTACACCTTCTTCGTGAGCTTTTGATATTTTATCTGGTAACAATATTCTTTTTGTTAAATCTTTTGATACTTCTCCAGCAATTAAATCTCTTTGCGTCGAAGCAATAACAGGGCCTGTACTTACTCCGTCTTCACTTAAATCTCTATTTTGATTTTTAATCAATCCTAAAATTGATTGGTCGGTTGAGTTTGCTTTTCTAACAAGAGCACGAGTATAACGATAAATCATATATTTTTTAGCCAACTCAAAATGTCTTAAAGACATTAATTGTTCTTCAATAATATCTTGAATATCTTCTACCAAGATTCTTTTTCTATCTAGATCCATTACATAATCTATAATTTGTTTTATTTCTGCTTTTGTTGCTTTTTCTTTATCTTTAACTTCATTATTTGCCTTTTCAATGGCAATTTCAATTTTACTTCTATCAAAATCAACAGCTCGTCCATCTCTTTTAATTACTTTCATAGACTAACTCCTTTTTATAAATTCGGTTGAATTATGCCAAAATTACATATATAATTCTACTAGTATAATGTTGCTTATGCAACATAAAACAAGCATTTTTTGGGGGTTTTTATGGTAGATTTGCAAAAAGTAATTGATGCAAAATCATATTGTTACAAACTCGTCGAAAAGTCCTTTGAAAAGAATGAAATGATAACATCATATATCGAAAAAAGAAAACAAATTTTTATCCTAATTTCTGGTGAAGCTACACTTATTAGATATGATGTTAGAGGTAACAAAGATATTGTAGACTTTTTTCATGAAGGAAGTGTTTTTGGCGAAGCATTTTATAATGTTTATTTAAATAGTGAAATGAGTGTTATTGCATCCAAAAAGTGTAAAGTGCTTACAATAATGCTTGATGATGTTTTAAAAAAGTGTGATTCAAGATGTAAAAATCACGATATGCTAAATGAACTTTTACTTAATTTGCTTTTTGAAAATACGACTCACTTAAATTCTAGAATAGAAGTTATTACAAAAAGAACTATTAGAGAAAAATTATTAATTTATTTTAAAACTTTATCTATTGAAAGTTATTCACCAATCATTAGAATTCCATTTTCACTTACTGACCTTGCTGACTTTTTAAGTGTTAATAGAAGTGCCATGATGCGTGAATTAAAAGCTTTAGAAGATGATGGAATCATTCAAAAGATTAATAAAAACAGATATAAATTATTATATAGATAACAAAAACCCGTTGGGAAAGAAGTTCCCAACGGGTTTTCGTTTAATGGGTAATTTTACCTGTAGTAAGATTAAACGTCGCGTAGCCATTTTCAAAATCATTTTTCTTATAAGTCACTCTTACAATGTTTTCCTTGCACTTTTTCACATTGCCAGAGGAATCATAGGAAATGACTTTATCATATTCCACGCAATCGAATTCCTGATCGAATACGACATTTCCGCCATCAACAAATACGATATTGTACTCATTGTATGGCTGTTCCACGATTACAGCATCTTCGAACACCAGGTGAACTACCAGATAAGGTTCTGCTTCCTTAATTTCATGCCCAACTGCATCTTTCCCATGTACTGATACAAAATATGCTTCATCCGAATCAGATTCCGTATTAAGAGGCATGGTTTCAACGTAGTTAACACCATCATTGAAGGAGTCCAGCTCAATTTCCTCATGAAGAATAACCATACTGTCTCTATCCGCATCCTCACGAGTGACAAAAATAAGACGGTTGTTCACGGGCCGCCCAATGCGATTGTTCTTCCAGAGATGAGAAACAATC
>CADBNB010000384.1 GCA_902795895.1 uncultured Lachnospiraceae bacterium
CACTATAGCTCAGTTGGTAGAGCAACTGATTCGTAACCAGTAGGTCTGCAGTTCGATTCTGCATGGTGGCACCAAGAAGAGCATAGCAGGGCTATGTTCTTTTTTTATATTTATAAAAATAATTTTAAAATTATTGACCATAAAAGTTCGTATTGGTAAAATTTATTCAAGAGTAAGTTGAAAGGAGGGAATGGAATTGTGAAAAAAGAAAAAATTAAAAATATAATAGCAATAATGGCAGTCATTTTTGTTAGTATATTAGTATTAGCAGGATGTGGAAAGAAGGAAGATAATAACAAAACAGAAAACAATACCATTCAAAATCAAACAACAAGTATAGAAAATAAAGGGGAAAATACTGCTTCAAAGGAAGAAAAAAATAATACAACAAAGGAAGATTCAACAAAAAATAGCTCTGCTAGTGAAAGTACAACAAAAAATAAAGCAACAACACCAGGCAAATTAGTTGTAAATAGAGAAGGAATGACGGATGAGGTTACGTCTAAAGAGCACTCTAGCTCTATGGGATATACGATGAGATATGCTACTGATTACTTTAAAGCTTCACATCATGATGATGCAGATTGGTTTGAAGATGACAATTCAGAAAATTGTGTTGTTGTTGAAAAAGAAAATAAGTCATATAGTAAAGCCATAGCTTCTATATCTAACTACAAAAAGACAACTGTTAACGGATATGAGGCTGTTTATACATCAAGATTTGTAGAAGGCCAACATGAAAACAAATACTATGTAAACACGGGAAGTGATTGTACTTATATAATTACAACTTCTTGTCAAGGTGATACTGAGCATATGGAAGGTTTAGAGCATATAATGACTGCTATGGTTCAAACATTTGCTACAAAATAGTTCAAACAGAAATGGTTTGACTTATTATTTAATTATTATATTTTTTTATGAACCAAAACTATGGATGTAATAGTCTAAATAAGTGAAAAGGGGAGTCGTATATGAAAAAAAACGCAAAAATTTTGATTCTAATATTAAGCTTGGCAATTGTTGCTGTAGTATCATTTTTGGTAGTAAATAACCATATAAGTAAAAAAGAAGAAAAAAAGCAAAGTGATGAAAGTAATACAGTTAGTAATACGGTTAATGTTGTAAATACTGATGAAAACGAATCTGAATATAAAAAATCAGATTTTGTTGGTGATTGGAATAATGGTGAGGACACGGAACTAAAAATAAACAATGATGGAACTTTTCAGGCAGATCATCAAACTGCAAGCAGTACGATATACGGAGATTACACAATAAGCGGAGATAGTATTGAATTTGTTTGTAAGAAGAATGATGCAACAAATAATAAAAAATGGGAAGGAAAGATTTCAAAGGATTCAAACGATAATCTTGTTTTAAAAGTTAATCTATATGATGAGGAAAATACTTTGAAAAAAGTAAAGAAGCAGAGCGAAAATACCCAAGATAATAAGAACGATACAGATAATACTTCAGAAGATAAAACAAAAGTTGCTAATGAAGAGATTAGAAAAGCATTAAAAGATAAGGATTGGCTTGAAAAAAATGTATATTATATATATAACACCGAAGATAACGGTGGCGAAAAGGAAATGATAGTTACATTTGCCAAAGTTCATAGCATAGACGGTAATCCTGCGTATTTTATCGACGTAACTGAACGAATGGTTGATAGCCATTCAGTGCAGCTTGTTACATACAAAGATGGTAAAGTTCATGTATCTAAACCAGTTTCAGGAGAATATAGTGCGATTACAGCTGATTTAAATAAAAACATTGTTGCAATTGAAAATGATCCAACTGGAATAACTAGTGTGTATATGGTTGAAAATGGCGAATTTGTCGAATTTGCCAAGGCCGATTTAAATTATGAAGATAACACTTTATATTACTATGTACGTGGTGAGAATGTTTCATATGGACGTTATAAACAATATATTGAAAACTGCGTTGAAATAGAGACAAAATTAACAGATGAAAACATTGATAAATATGTAAAATAAAAAAATAGGAATAAGATAAGTATACCCAAGTGTACTTGTCTTATTTTTTTTGCGTATTTATTGAAAAAAACATGATATTAGGTTATACTAAATGTATTGAAATTACACGATAAATAAGGAGTGCAAAATGGGATTTTTTGATAAATTAAAACAAGGTCTTTCTAAGACGAAAGAATCATTTAATGAAAAGGTAAATAATGTTTTTAAAAATTTTAGAAAGGTTGATGAAGATTTATTAGAAGAGCTTGAAGAAGCTTTAATAATGTCAGATGTTGGAATGGAAACATCAATGAAAATTATTGACAATTTAAGAGATAAAATTAAAAGCGAGAAGATAGAAGAAGTTGAAGATGTTAAACAAGCTTTACGTAATCAAATGCAAGAAATATTAGATTCGGTTGACTCTGATTTACATCTTGATACAAAACCTTCAGTTATTCTTGTAG
>CADBNB010000385.1 GCA_902795895.1 uncultured Lachnospiraceae bacterium
CATCGGTGGCGCCGGCGGATTTAATTTTGGCATGCGTTGGGCGGTAGAAGCCGGATATGAATTTGTCTGGCTGATGGATGATGACTGTCTGCCGTATGAAGATTCATTGCAGGAGTTGTTGGAAGCTCATGAAAAGCTAGATGGAAAGTATGGTTGGTTGGCTAGCGCTGTGCTGTGGAAAGATGGCACGGCCTGTATGATGAACCGACAAAAGCTGGAAGAGAATTTCTATGAGCAGATGGAATTGATACGGTTTGGTTTGGTACGGGCCAAACAGGCAACTTTTGTTTCCCTGTTTTTGCGTGCGGAGACGATAAAACAGGTCGGTCTGCCAATTAAAGAATTCTTCATCTGGGGCGATGATATTGAATATACACGAAGGATTGCTGTGCGGTTTGGATTACCAGGTTTTCTTGTTGGGAAGAGTCAAATGTTGCATATGGCGGACAGTAATTGCGGAAGCAGTATTGCAATGGATGGAAAAAAACGCATTGAAAGATACAACTATGCATTCCGTAACGAAAACTATCTATACCGGAAAGAAGGAATAAAAGGCATTCTCTATTATGTTGCAAAATGTGGATGGAATATCATCAAAATATTACGATTTGCCAAAGATAGTAAATTGCAGCGTTGCTATATTATTTTGAAAAATATGATTAAAGGGATATTCTTCAATCCCAAGATTGAAAAGGTTTAGGGGTAGTATGATAAAAAATGTAGCAAATCAGGGTGTAACATGGCTAGTTAGCATAATTATTCCAGTCTACAATGTTGAGAAGTATTTGACAAAGTGTCTGGATTCAGTTATAAATCAGACCTATTCAAATTTAGAAATCATTTTGGTTGATGATGGCAGTACCGATAGAAGTGGTGTTATTTGTGATGAATATGCAGGATTAGATCAACGTATCAAAGTGATTCATAATAAAAATTCAGGGGTTAGTAGTGCGCGGAATGCCGGCATCAGAATATGTAAGGGTGATTTTGTTGCATTTATAGATTCAGATGATTATGTTGACAAAAAATATATATTTTCGCTGTTAGAACCATTGATGAAAGATAACTATGATTTTGTGTTCTGTGGCTATTTAGATTTGTATGTAAAGAGTAAGAAAAAGTCATACCATCGTTTATCGGATAAAGAATTGAGTGTCTTGACTGGTATTTTTTTTAAAGATTATCATATATTTAATCAGCTTATGTGGTATCCATGGTTAAAACTTTATAAGAGGGATATAATTTTAAATAATAAACTTTGGTTCCCTGAAGATTTGACAGACGCAGAAGACCATTTTTTTAACTTTTCTTATTTTGAAAAGGTTAAAAACTATAAATATATTAATCAAGCTTTGTATATTTATTGTCATCGGTCTGGCATAAGTCTTTCAAGACAAAAAACAGTACTATCTTACTATAGCAATTTAAAAAAGTTAAAAAGGGAAAAAGAGTTTTATAAAAAAAACAACATTGCTTGTTATGATAATTTGTTAATTACCAGTGCAATGTTTTTAATACGAAAGTATTCTATTTTAAATTCTTCCTTGGACTATAGCGGATTTAAACAAAGAACAAAAGAGATTTTGCAAGTTATTTGGGAAGAACTTGAAAACGTTGAAAACCTTTCATATAAATATAAGGTTGCAAGAAGTTGTTTTGATAAAAATATATATTTCCCATTATATCTTTATTGTATTTTTAGGCATTTTATAGAATTGTTAATGATGTCGTAAAATTAAATGCTTGCTTAACATATATATTATTCAAATGTTCAGCGATTAATAGTAAGAGGAAAAAGATAATATGGACCAGCAACTTATATCTATAGTTGTGGCTGCGTTTAATGTTGAAAAGTATTTAGACCGTTGTGTAAATTCATTGGTTATGCAAACATATCCACACCTGGAAATTATTTTGGTAGACGACGGTTCTTCAGATCGATCGGGTTCAATTTGTGATGATTGGGCTCGTAAAGATGAACGGATTAAGGTAATACATAAAAAGAATGGTGGTATTTCAGATGCACGTAATACAGGCATCCGAAATGCCTAGGGAAAATGGCTGGGCTTTGTGGATGCGGATGATTATATTTCTCCTACCATGTATGAGCGTCTATATCAGCACAGAACAGAAAAAGGAATGACAGTTTGTGGTTTTCTGATAGAAAATAACGGAAAACCACAGTATTGTCCTGGTATTGAGAGAACGTTGCAACCCCGGGAAGCGGTAGAATTATATATCTCTAATGAACTCCAGTCTATATTCCGGGGGAGATTCACCTATTGGGGTTCCTATGCGTGGAATAAGCTATACGATCATTGCCTGTTTGAGAATATTTTCTATCCGAAAGGGAAAAAATATGAAGATGGTAAGCGCAAAATAAACTACCGTTAGCATTCAATTCAGCAAAATGCGCAAAAAAATCACCGGGCATCAGCCCGGTGGTAAATTCTA
>CADBNB010000386.1 GCA_902795895.1 uncultured Lachnospiraceae bacterium
CAATCCATGTTAATCTTTGCGACGCGTTCTACCATTTCAAATGTGTCCCGACGACGGATTTTATACAGACCTTCCTTTTGATATTGTTCAATGATATTGTCTGCATATACTATCCACTTTTTTTTATAATTTTTATGATATTTTTCCGACAAGTCTTTCTTTATTTCATTAGGAGATTTCCTTAGATACTTGTCAATATCATATTGCACAGAACCAATATACCATAGACGCTCTCTTGGCACACCCATTTCTAATAAATCTTTTGTAAAGCGAGGCCCCCAAGCGACATGGAAATCAACATTTTCCAAAATCAACGGGTTGTTATATCCATCAGCAATGCTCTGGTTATAATAACCAACTTGTTCTGAATAGTAGCAAGCGATTCGTGCCTTAAAACATTTTTTTGGTATATAAACCTGCTTTATAAAGTATGGATCCTCCGTCCTAAGTCCATTTACTAGAACTATGTCCGGACGGAAAAACAACAATCTCCATGTACACATTGAACGAAAAGGAATTAATTTTACCTCGTATCCCTTTTGTTTCAACGCTGCTTGCAAAATGCTCATAAACGGCATCTCGCGTTTCTTAACTTCAACAATTATTGCAATCCTGGTTTTTCTATTTTTCATCACATTTAATAATTTTAAAACAATCCTTTTAATGAGTTCGGATAATAAGTATCCAATTGAAAATACTTGGAATGAATCCTCTGTAACAAATAATCAAGGAAAATATAACATAAGTTGGAAACAACTATCCTGATCTTGTCAATTAGAATACTTCCACAAAATACACACAAAATGAAAACTATAAGCAGTACAGCATGCTCCAAAAAAGGATAATCATATAATCTCTGTACAAAGGATAAATACCCAATCTGTTTAATTGTTGGATGCATGTGTATCAAAAATATAGCAAAAGATGAACTTGCACACCAATTAATGATTCTACTGGAAAAATTCATCTTCGCGAAAACTGCAAATAGCGCAATCGCTTGCAAAATGACCAATGGTGCAGCATAATCATAACCCAACGATCCGACAGGTCGCTTGAGAATAATGTCCGCATTAGTAATATGCAGCATCTTGAAAAGCACAAAATATACAATTATGAATATAAAGAAGGTAGTAAGCCAGTAATATACTGACGCAGGCATTCTAAATTCTTCTATTTTTACTTTTCTCAATAAACGGCCTATTAAATACACCATCGCGTAAGTGAACGCAGAACTCGCAGTAAAACTAACTATGTTAAGAGCTAGTATAAAAATAATAATATACCAAAACAAACTCTTTGCAGACTGTCTTTCTGCAAAAGCATTTAGGACTGGTGAACAGAAATATAAGATTACATAACTAACGACAAACCCCCATGAACTTACAGAAAGGCACGCAAATCTCAGAAAAAATTGTTTTATGTTCCAATTAACAAAACCAATTGCAACAACAACAAGATAGATACCTACACTGTAAAAGAATATCTGGAATACAAGATTGAAGAATGACTTAAATTTCCATTTTATACCAAAATAGCCAGAGATGAGAACGAAACAATCTACTGCACATATTGAAGTACTTTCTCTGAAAAAATCGAATGCTTGACAGACCCCACTGCCATGCAGCCAGCCCGAGAAACTATGTAGGTTGAGCACCATCAGCATACATAACAACCTAAGTAGCTCAAAGTTTGATAATCTTGCCCCCCCCATTTTTTCCATACTCGACAGATTTGTTGTCATATCAAATCTACATTTTGAATTCTAATTCAAGTGTTTTATCAACTCATTTGCTTTATGATATTCTTGGGGATTACCAATGTCAATCCAAGTGCCATTTAAAGGATAACGGATTACCTTCTTCTTTTCAGAAATAAGCTTTTCAACAAGGTCTGTTGCATTAAAGAATGTTTCATCGGGAATCTCGTCCAAAGCACTTCTCTTAATCAAATAGATACCGGCATTTGCATAGTAAGTATATTTGGGCTTTTCAATGAGCCCCTGTATGTTGCGGCCCTCCAATTCAAGGATTCCGTAGGGAATACTTACATTGTAAGGAATAGCTGCAACAGACATTTCTGCATCATGCTGCAAGAAATGCAAATAGAAGTCCTCGTAATCAATGTTAGTGAAAATATCACTATTCATTACAAGCACTGTATCATTATAGAACTTTGGAACAAACTTGATACTTCCAATGGTTCCAAGGAATTTAGGCTCACGAACAGTCTTCACCTGAACACCATTATGAGGTTCGTGATAGTGTTCCTCGATTTGCTCCTTCAAATAGTTTACTGTCACACTGATATGTTGAATGCCATACGAAATCAGTCGATCCACATTATGGTCTATGATGGCTTTATTACCAACAGGAAGCAATGGTTTGGGAGTCTTTTCTGTAAGTGGACGAAGGCGTTCTCCCTTTCCTCCAGCCATC
>CADBNB010000387.1 GCA_902795895.1 uncultured Lachnospiraceae bacterium
AACTTTTTAAAATTTTATAATGATTTGGGATAACATGATTTTTCTGAAAATGGCAGACATAAAATGAATTTACCTTTCAATGCTGTTTTTGTTTAGAATTTCTTGACATGAAGTTTCCTGATGGTATAAAATTATACGGTGTGGCTTGGAGTTGCTGCCTATCATTTGTTGGTTTTGTAGCAGGTAAATCATTGTTAAAAAGCAATAGAAGAAATAGTTGTAGACTTTATGGACTTCGTAAGTACAAAAAGCAGATAAATGAGGACAAGGAAATTGAAGAGGAGATTTCTAACCGAAATACTGCTAACACCACAACAGAAGAATTAATTTTTTAAAACAAGAGGAACTTGTCGTTTTGTATATAATATGTTTCTTGCTCAAAATCAAGAATGGTATAAGCAAGGTAAGAAATATATGTCTGCTAAAGACTTTTCTGTATGGTTAAATAATGAATATATACCAGACAATCCTGATAAAGCATGGATTAAAGATGTATATTCAAAAGCAGTAAAACAATCTTTAGAAAATGCACATATACAAGATTCTTCAAAGGTAAATCCAAATTTCCTAAATTCAAGAAAAAAGGAAAGAATGAGCCTAAAATGTATTTTGTCAAGAATAATAAAACAGACTGTATATGTGAAAGACATAGGATAAAGATACCATCATTTGGCTATCGTATCTAATGGCTCGACCTATAAAAATATTAACAAAACAACAAGAGTAAAGAAACTCGAAAAGAAACTAAAGAGAGAACAAAGAAAGCTCTCTCGTAAATATGAAAATAAAAAGAAAGGAGGAGCTACTTAAAGTAAGAATATACAAAAACAAATTGAGGTGATTCAGAAAATTCATCACACGCTTGCTAATATTCGAGACAATTATATAAAAATAACGGTAAATGAGATAGTGAAAACCAAGCCATCTTATATTACTATTGAAGATATGAATGTTAGCGGAATGATGAAAAATAAGCATCTTTCAAAAGCAGTACGACAACAGAAGTTTTATCAGTTCAGACAAATATTATCACAGAAATGTAAAGAAAATGGGATAGAGCTTCGTGTCGTTGACAGATGGTTTCCATCTTCTAAAATCTGTAATTGCTGTGGTCAAATTAAGAAAGACTTAAAACTTTCAGACCGCATTTATAAATGTGATTGTGGGTATATAGAAGACAGGGATTTTAATGCAAGTCTTAATTTAAGAGATGCGACAATCTATGAAGTAGCATAATCAAGCAATCATAGATATGTACCGGTGGCTTAGTCGGGAATTTACGACTGTGGAGTGTTATATAAACGAAAGTAGGAATAGTCTTAGGCTGACCAAAATCGGACACGATGAAACAGTAACTACAAATCGTGAGATTGTAGCAAATCATCTCAATGTGAGTATATTTCATCACATTTTGAGTAGCAGAAAAGAAGGATGCAAAGAAAGAAGAAAAGTGTAGTAACTGTTTTATTATTATTGGGGATGGTAGCTTCCATTTCTGCCTGTGGCAGTTCTAAGACAAAGGATGCTTCAAAAACAGAGCAAAGCAATTCACAGGTAGAAGAGACCACTGCAGTTACAGATCAGGAGGAGGCTGTAGAGCCTTCGCAGGATGTAGAGGAAGAGACTGTAAGTACATCAAAAGATGGGAAAGTTTTGGAGAGCAGAGATGCCACACAGGAGGAATTAAAACAGCTGAGTAAATGGATGAGTGACGATGAGAATTATGGATTTTTCTTATCTACTTACAATAATCCCAAAGATGCAGATTATGATGCGGTATTTTATTCACAGAATGCTTTGAATTATTTGTATACCAAAGAGGGCGAGAAGAAGTATGACGAATTGAAAAAGGAATACGAGAAGTTAGTAGGTGGAACCTTAAATTATGATTTGCAGGTGATGCGTAAAAGTGATGTGGACAAATTTTTGCGTGAAAAAGTAAATTTGTCAGCAGATGATATCAAATTGAACTGGTTGTATTCTGAAAAATACGATATGTATTTTGACGAGAAGTCGGATACCAATCGTACCGATTTTATCTGCTTAGATGGGGCAGTGGAGGAATTGGACAATGGACAGCAACGCATGACGGTTACCATCCAATGTGCCTTGCGTGATGAGACCTATGGTGGAACCGGAACAGCAGTGATTTTGTATGATGGTTCTGACTATAAAATTGAATCTTGTGTTACACCAAATCAACAATATACAGAATAGTAACAAAGGTCACAGTTCAGCCTTCTGGTTGAACTGTGGCTGACAAATTGGTTATGGGGTAGCCGGGGAGCTGGTCTGTAACAGCAGGGGGCAATTGCAAATAGAGGCATTGCTCCATGTATTTTATTTTTATATCGTTTGGTCTGCACCTGAAAGGACAGACTTGACAGCATAGTTTCTTAAGGGGCGCTTGTAAGCGGAAATTGTTTTAGGCATATGGTTACCGGTTAGATGTAGGATCGTAACAGTAGGTGGTGTATGCCGACTACAAGTGCACTGATCTAAAAAACTTATCTCATATGATTAGTTATTCATAACCAGTATAAAGATTACCAAAACAAATGCAATGAAACTGGTAAATGCAGGTCGAAGCCGTTGGAAAATAGAAAATCAGGGATTTAACCGTCA
>CADBNB010000388.1 GCA_902795895.1 uncultured Lachnospiraceae bacterium
AAGAGTTTTACTTGCAAAACAATAACCTCACAAGATTTGTTCAAAACCAAATCAAGTGAGGTTATTATATTTACATAAATCCGGAAAATATATTGGCTGCTATTACGGTTAGTAGCCCTGAAACTACAATGGAAAGACTACTCATGGCTCCGGTAACATCACCCATAGTCATGGCTTTTGCCGTACCCATGGCATGGGACGCACTTCCGATGCCGATGCCTTGTGCGATAGGTTCTTCGATGCGAAAAAGTTTCAAAATCATTTCTGCAAAAATATTGCCAAATAAACCGGTTAATACGATGGCAGCCACGGTGATTGGTACAATGCCACCCATTTCTTCGGAAAGCCCCATGCCGATGGCGGTAGTGATGGACTTTGGAAGAAATGCAATATATTCTTCATGGGACAGTTTGAAAAGCATACAGATTCCAAGAACACTTAAGGTGCTGGAAAGTACGCCTGAGGTTATACCAAGAAGGAGGGCTTTCCAGTTCTTTTTTAAGGTTTCAAACTGCTCGTACAAAGGAAGTGCAAGACAGATGGTTGCAGGTGTTAAAAGATAACTGATATATTTTGCACTTAGATTGTAAGTGGCATAGTCGATATGAAATGTCACTAAAAAGATAAGAATAAGCGCAATGGAAATAAGCAGTGGATTTACTAAGGCATAGTTCCATTTCTTTTTGCACATGCTACCGAGCCAATAAGTTCCAAATGTGATAAATACGCCAAAATAGGCAGACTGTTCTATAAAATTATTCATGTTTTTTCCTCTTTTCTAAACGAATGACTGACTGGGTTACAAGACCTGAAACTCCCATGACAAGAATGGTAGTTCCAATAATCAGAATAACGTATGCAAGCCAGTTAGAAGCAATCAAATCCCAAATATCAAGTACCCCAAGGGCTGCTGGAACAAACATAATAGGCATGATTTCAATTAAAAATAAACTCACGTCTTTAATAGCGTGTACGGGTATAAGCTTAAATTCTAATGCTAAAAATAAAAGGATGATTCCGTAAATTCCAGCCGGAACCGGAAGCGGAATGAGCCAGTGTAGGAATTCTCCGACAAAAGAAAAGACAATAATGATTAAAAATTGATAAATGTATTTCATAACAATCCTCCTTTATATTTTTTATTATACTTCCAAAGTTAATGTTAGACAATTCATGTACTGCTTTTCGTACATTATTAATATGGTTGTGAAAAATTTTACCTTAATATTTACAAAAATATGAAAAATCGTTATACTTAATATTAAGTGTACCCATCTTTAAATAGGTGGGAGGCGTATTATTGGTCAAAGGATGAAGAACATGGAGTTAAGTAACAGAATTAAGATGAGAGAACCTTTTTGGAGTCATTGGACCATTTGTGAGGATGGTTTACTTGGAAAGGGAAGTTTTGGAGCTGTTTATCGGATCCAACGTCAAGAATTTGATACAGTGCAATATGCAGCGTTAAAGGTTATTTCAATTCCACAGAATCAATCAGAAGTTGAGCAGTTTTTAAGTATGGGGATGAATCGTCAGCAGATTCAGGAATATTACTATGAGATGGTGAAAGAAATCTATGGCGAAATTGATCTCATGGCGAAAATGAAAGGTAAAAGTAACATTATCAGTTATGAAGACCATGAAATTTTTGAACGTACAGATGATTATGGATTTGATTTGTTTATTCGAATGGAATTAGCGGAATCTCTTACGAAATACGGAAAACGACATTCTCTTAATTATTCAGATGTGATTGAACTTGGAAAAGATATGTGTAATGCATTAATTGCGTGTGAAAAGCGTCGGATTTTGCATCGTGATATAAAGCCGGACAATATATTTGTTTCTGCAGATGGTGATTATAAACTTGGAGATTTTGGTATTGCAAGAACGCTTCAGGGAACCGTAAGCGGGATGTCTATCAAGGGATCGTATTCCTACATGGCACCGGAAGTTTACAAAGGTCGAAGCTATGATCATAGAGCAGATATTTATTCGTTAGGAATTGTTTTGTATGTATATTTAAATGGGGGAACGCTTCCATTTATTGAAGGAACAGGAGGAAAAGTTACCTATTCAGGTTCACAAAATGCATTTCTTAGACGTATGTCAGGTGAAAAAATCAGTCTTCCTATGAGTATCCCTGAGGATTTTAGGAGAGTTGTTGAGAAGGCTATTGCGTATGATCCGGAGGAGAGATATGCTTCTGCGAAAGAGTTTTATGATGCGATTTGCAGCCTTTCGGCAAATGTATCAAATGAGACAGTATCTGAACGGACAGTGAAGTTGCAATATGAGCCAAGTAAACCAATTCGGACTGCAGATAATAATACTATGATTCTAAGCATTGGGACTGGTGAAAAAACAGGGAATACGGCAAATACATCGAATGAGACAGTTGCATTTAATGTATCGAATAATAGTTATAATGGGCATAATAGTATGCCGGTTAATACATTTGGTAATCAGTCTTTTTATTCCACAAATGGAGAAAACGCATATTATTCTCAAAGTATGGGAAATCAGACAAATAATAACCAATTTATAAACACAAATGTTACTTTTGAACCGCAACAGAATGATAATAGAAAAAAAGGTGTATGGATTATTGTTATTGCTTTGATTATCATATTGAGTTTGTTTGGCGTAATGGGGTGGATTGTTATATCTACATCGAATAATGATCAGGAAGTACCTGAAAAACCGGAAGAAACGAAAATTGAAAGTACCGTGGAACCGACAATAGAACCGACAGAAGCAGTTGTTGCTACAGAGGAGCCGGTGACTGAAGAACCAACAATTCAGCCGATAAAGAAACACAAAAAGACACCGGCACCAACAAAGAAACCAACA
>CADBNB010000389.1 GCA_902795895.1 uncultured Lachnospiraceae bacterium
TAAAACCCTTCTTCGCTCAATACCAATAGTTGGTATCATGCGATCCAATTCATTGGCATCAAAGTATGGGTAGTCTCGGTTTTCCTCCACATTTGCAGGAACACAGGCAGCCATACCTTTAATGCTTACATTGTCTATTTTTAATAAAGCCATTTGTTTACAGTTTTATCTGATTGTCAATCCTCCATCTATCACAAGGTTTGTACCTGTTACCCAAGTAGATGCATCAGAGAGCAAATAGATCATAGCCCAGGCAATATCTTGTGGCTCACCATATCTCCCAAGAGGATAACGTTCCATATCCTTTTTCAGTTCTTCATCTTGAACATTATCGTCATATATCATGGGGGTTCTAGTCATCCCTGGACATACTGCATTCACACGAACTTTTCGTGGTGCCAACTCTAATGCAGCTACTTTTAAGAAAGAACTGATAGCGCCTTTACTAGCCGTGTATACTCCATTGCCCGTAGCCGCAGCACCTACTCCAGCCATTGAACTCGTAAAGACGACAGACGCCCCTTTACTCAATTTTTTCTTCTTACATACTTCTTTAAGAAGAAGCATAGGGGCCACAGTATTTACATTAAGTATTTCTTGAATATTTTCATACTTCATAAAAGAGATTGGAATCATCTTGTTGGTTCCTGCATTACATACCATACCATTTATGATTGGGATTTCAGACACAAGCTGAACAATCGCATCAGGATTAGAAAGGTCACATGTAAACAACAAATGTCCATCTCCCTCCAACATCCTGTATGTTTCTTTCAATCTCTCATTATTCCGGGCTGTAATAATAACTTTAGCTCCTAATTTTGAACATTCAACAGCAACAGCTCTACCTATTCCTGATGATGCTCCTGTAATAAGAATTATTTTACCCTCAAGGGAATAAGGATTATACATAACTAATATATTATAACTTCCGGTACTACTATTCTATTTGTCTCAAAATAAACAGCTCCCCAAGCCAAACCAGTTCCAAATGCACATGCGAGATTTTTCTGCTTCGCATTTTCCAGTTGATTCTTTCTATCAACAACCATTGTTAAAGGCACACTGACACTTGTAGTATTTCCATAATCCTTTAAGCTTGAGGGGACATGATCTAAAGACACCTTCATGCGCTTAGCTATGCTCTCAATAATAAGTTTGTTTGCCTGATGCAGAATGAGATTGTCAACTTCTTCAATATTCACATCAAATTCTGAGCAAAGCTTTTTCATTGATTTAGGGACCTTTGTAATAGCAAATGAAAACACATCCATACCATCCATTTTACCTGTACTAGCAAAATCAGAGTTTAGCCCAGAGCGCATGTCAAGTTCGTGTTTCAAGGATGCTACTGTATATGGATTCCTAAAGCCCCCGACTTTTTTTGTCAGCGCTCTGGCATCTTCACTCTTTGTCCCAATGTTAAAATACAAAGGCGAAGAGCCTTCTACAAATTCAATTGCAGTTGCTGTGCCTGCATCTCCAAACAGCGGTTTTTCCTCTCTATCATTAGCATATTGCATTTTTGAGCATGTATCACCATCAAGAAGAAGGGCCCTCTTTATGGAAACGCCAGACGACACCATAGAAGTAACACTAGAAAGCCCAACCACCCATCCAGGGCACCCATGATAATAATCAACACACATAGTGTCTTCCCTAAGCCCCAATTTTTCATGAACTACGAACGAATTAGGAAGGTTGATATAGTCTGGGCATTGAGTTACAAATGCGAGCAAGTCTATACTATCTCGCTCCCATCCCAACTGTGACAATAGTTCTTCAGCAGCTCTATAACACAAATCGGATGCAGTAATTTCTTCAGTTGCTACATGTCGGCGCTCTATGCCTGTAGCCTCTATAACTTGTTCAGCTTCCCCCGGTGCATAAAAGGGGAGGTCTTTGTTTTCCTCCACCTTCGGGGGCACACAAGCTGCAACGCCTTGAATGGCTATATTATTTATTTTTAAAAATGCCATTGATCAAGCTTTTGCTTTTACAGCATTAAACAAATCTTCCACTGTAGTAGAGTTGCGAATATCATCACCCTTAATTGTAATGTCATACTCTTCGTCTACCATAGCAATCACACTCAGAGCTATAAGTGATGACCACTCATCTAACTCTTTGAAAACTGTATCTCCCTTAATCTCACTTGCATCAGTATCGTCAAACTGCTCTGCAAACTTCTCAATAAAATCTTTTAATTCCATAACTCTTGATTTGATTATTATACTAATTAGAACTTAAAAACCTTTGCTGGATTGCCTATATAAGTATTGTTATCTTTCGGTTTTGTAAACAATACAGCCCCTGCCCCAAGACGGACATAATCACCGATCTTGAGTTGCTGAAGTATTATACTTCCAACACCTATCAAATTACAATCTCCCATCTCAACTTCACCAGATATTCTTACAGCCGGCATTATTACATTATAATTCCCTATACAATCGTCATGCCCCATGGAAACAGACCCATTAAAAACATTATAATTTCCTATTGTCACATCGCATGACAAACTACATCCTCCTTGGAATATATTACCTTCACCAAAACGACAAGTATCAGGATCTTCAATTATGATATCCGGATGGATGACATTAGGAAATGAAACATTTGGATTATCTATTCTTTCTCTAACATTTTTAATAGATTGAGGATTGCCGATTGCCATCACAATATCAATTGTAGTTGCCCAAGCATTTAATTCTTTCCTGCCACCCAACACTTCACCATAGTGTGAGATCCATGTCCCCTTATTAACTCCATCATCAAAAAAACCGATGAAATTCCAAGTTGGCACTTCATTATTAATCCGATTTATGAGACAAGCGACTTCCTTTCCGAATCCACCTGCTCCAAATATTGCTATATCTTTCATTTCTTTCCGTCTCACAATACCCATAAGATTTTATACCACCTCTTTATAATAAGGCTGCAAAGATACTACATTTTTGTGAATAATCAAAAGAAATCTATAAAAAACAACTTTATCTGCCATGAAACATCATAAAGACGAAGCTCTTTCTTCATATGCTAACGATATAATTACCTCATTTTTCACCAATTTTGAGCTTCACATTTGTTAATAATCATTAAATATTTGGA
>CADBNB010000390.1 GCA_902795895.1 uncultured Lachnospiraceae bacterium
AATTAGCGTTACCTTCTAATTTAATCACTTTTCCTTTAGAGATAATATATGGTTTTTCATGCCCAGCATTAACAAAGTTAATGCTTTCTTTCTTGAAGTCGATAATACCAATAAAGGAAGTGACAAATAAGCTTTCTTCATTATTGATATTTAAAGTATCATTTGCTTCTTTAACAGCTTCCGCTAAAGGAAGGCCACTCATTAATTTTAGTTTTGTTAATTCCTTGCTCTTCATCATGAATAAAGCAGCAGGAATTCCTTTACCAGAGACATCAGAAATAATGATGGCTAATCTATTTTCATCAAGATAGAAATAATCATAGAAATCACCACCTACTTCTTTAGCAGGTTTCATGAATGCTCTAATAGAAGTATTTTGATCATCAAATTTGGGATTTGGAAGCGCTTCTAATTGGATTTTGCTAGCAATTTCTAAATCGGCGTTAATCTTTTCTTTTTCGCGTGCATCCGCTTTGATAACTTCCACATAATTAGTAATTTGATTTTCCATAGCGATAAAAGAATCAGAAAGCGTTTTCATTTCATCATGAGATTTCACTTTTGGTTCCACTACTACAAATGGTTTATTTCCTTCTAATTGGCTAGATATATCTAAAGCAGCTTTATTTAATCTATTGATGTTTCTGACAAACATGAAATATGAAAGAATGGCGTAAAGTAAAATAACTGCCAAAGAAGTTGCGGAAACAATGATGATTTCGTTAATTAAAAATTGACGATAATTCTCCGCGATAGAAGAAGTATCATATTCGACGAATAAATAGCCAATAACATCTTCTCCGCCTTCATCATTATCAGCTTTGATTTCAATGAAACGAGTATTATATTTATCAAGTTTATATCCTTTGATATATTCATGGCCCAAATCTATGATTTTGTCAGTGCTTTTAATGTCATAATGGCTGCCTGGGCAATGATAATAAGTGCCACGACCTTTGCTTGAAGAAACACGTGAATCAAATAAGAAAATAAAGCGATTAGGATTATTTGGGTCTTTTATCGCATAATAGGCTACTTGATCACTATAAAACGAGGCAGTAAATAATACTTGGCTGACACGAAGATAATAATCGTAGAAGTCTGGATAATCTAGCGTCATAAACATGCCGTCGGCAAAAAAGTATGGGACAGCTTGTTTAAAGACATCTTCATAGGCAAAAAAGTCTGGATAATTCTTTAATTCCGCGGATTGCATTTCTGCGGAATGCGTATAGGATTTAGTGACATAATTAGATATATATTTAAAGGCTTCGATATTTTTAACTTTGCCAGATTGCCCAGAAGAAAAGAAGTTATTTGAAAATTCCAAGGCACCATTAGCAGATTCATCTAACTCTTTTGTCGCTTTATCAATTGTGTTTCGATAATTAACAACAATAGAAACCGCACTAGCAACAAAAGAAGTGATAACTCCTAAAAGAATCACCTTTAATAGGATGGGGAAACGGAATTTTCTATTCTTTTTCATGCAAAATTATTTGACTGTTAAAACATTGTTAAATCCAGTTACCTTGAAAACTTCTTGGCAAACAGGATTGAGATTATGAATTTCTAATTCTTTTTTACTAGCGGCTAAAGTTTTTTTAAGGGCTAGTAACGCTCTTAAGCCAGCTGAAGAAATATATTCAAGATTTTTCATGTCAACAATGACAAGATTTTCTTTAATTTCTTCTTTTGAAACGGTTTCTGTAAAAGTAACAGAAGTAAGAGTGTCGAGTCTTCCTTCTAAGGCAATTACCATTTCATTTCCGTGTTTGATACTAATTTCCATAATCTATTTATTCTCCTTTAAATTTAATTTCAAAAACTGTGTTATTTAAATTAAGTATACGCATGTATGAGATCTTATCGGTAACTTTTTTAATTAAATCGATACCATCAGTGGAATAATTTTCATTATTATCGTATTCGTATTTAGTGGGATCAAATGGCACGCCATCATCTCTAATACTAAGAATCATTGTATCTTCTAATAATTTTAAATTAACATCGATATAGTTGTGGCTAGTTTTCTTATAGCCATTGACGATGATGTTAGCCACCATTTCTTCCGCGGCTAATCCAACAAGTTGGCTTTCACGGTTAGGGATGTGATGATCTTTTGCAAATAAGGTAATTTGTTCAGAAATAATTGAGGCATTTTTTTCTTGATTATCTAAAGATACATCGAATGATTCGTATTCAAGTTTTTCAATAATAAAGATTGTAGAATAACCTTTCTTTTTATTATAAAAGTGAATGAATAGATAAGTGAGAATCACTGTTGCTGCTTCATTAGCAGCACTAGCAATGCTATAGCCCATTAATCCATTTGTGTGTAAAAGCACTAATGTCAAAGGTAAAACAATCACTAATTCTCTTAAAAATACTGTAATCATCGATGGAACATTTTTATTTATAGTTGGGTAATAATTCATCGAGAACTTATTGATTTCATATGGAATAAAGGAAATAAGATATACCCATAATAAAGGATTGATGTAATCACTATGAGAGGTATCTGTATAACCAAATATCGCGCAATAGGCTTTTGGGAATATCAATATGAATAAAGATATAAAAGTAGTGATTCCTATATTTATCCAATATATCTTTCTCGCGATTGATTTAAGGGAATAATAATCTTTTTCGCCATAAAAAATACCACATAAATTAGGAATAATATTTAATACGCCTCCACATAATAAATCAAATAGGAAGACCATATTAGAAATTAAGCCATAAACCACTAAATCTAAATCAGTAAGTAATTTACCAATAAAAATATTAACGATAAGCATTTGTACTGCCGTTAAAAAGAGATTTAAAGCACTGGTAGAAGAAGATTTAAATATCTCTTTAGCGTGGGCATCTTTTATTTTAAAAGTTAAAGAGAGTAATCTTTTGCTACTTTTGAAATAGAAAATAACAACTACTGCCCCAACTAGATAGCCAGCACCTGTAGATAAAGCGGCGCCATAC
>CADBNB010000391.1 GCA_902795895.1 uncultured Lachnospiraceae bacterium
CTTCCCAATAAAATTAATTGCTTGAGCAGTTCTTTCATTTTCAGGTGTTTTAACTAACTTAGTATAAATTGCACGCAACAATAAAAACAAAGATGTTATTCTTTGTTGTCCATCTATTATTTCTTGCTCGCCATTCTCGTTTTCATACGCAACAACACTACCAAGGAAATATGTACCGTCCTGTTCTGTGCCACCGCTAGTTGTAGTAAACTCCCATAAATCTTCAAATAAAGTTTCTACTTGCTCATCTGTCCAAGCATAAGGACGCTGGTACTCCGGAATCACAAAATGTTTCTTTTTCCCACTCCCTAGAAGCGTTTCTACGCTCTGTTTATTTACTTCTATAGTTGTTGGCATGTTACCACCTGCTTTCGTTTGTTTTCATGATGTCCTTCCTTACATCTACTTGATTATCTCTAAAGCCCTATTTATAGCATCAACAATTCTTACGATTTCACTCAAAGGTGGAAGTGGAACAACAAGTAATCTTAAATCTGTTTTTGAAAACTTAGCAGTTGCACTTCCTCCTTGTGTTTTATTTAATAGTTTACTTCCGTATGTTGATTTCACCACAAATGAAAAATACTCATTCATAATTGGTTCAGTAAATTTAAGTAGAATCGAATTTGGAGCCAATGACATTGGCATTTTCATATCCGGCATAATAAATGCTTTACCGATAGATGCACCTATGTTTGGAAGAATAAGCTCACCACCAAAAAGTTTTGATTTCTTTAAGAAATCATATGACTCCTTATCAATATACGAGCAACCATCCTTAAACCCTGAACTCAAATCCATTGTTCTAACAAAGAGTGCATAATTAGGTTCTTTATATGTTTTTGTATTAGCTTTTAATGTTGCAAAACTTCCATTTGCAACATAATCAGTGATATAAGAAGCAACCTCTTGAACTCTAACCCACTGCCAGGACATTGGTATTTCAAAAGGAATATCTTCTTTTTTAATTTTTTGAAGCTTTTTCTCCTTTGGAATCTTTCCATCTTCCATTAGTTTTTTCTTTTCTACAGCAATTCTGCTTAGCAACTCCTCCGCTGTTCCATCCTCCGGCAGCTGTTCTGTCAACTGCCCTTGAATAGCAGCATCGATCAATTTGCTCTTTAAGGCTTCCTGATTGGATACATACTGTTCTTGCAAAGCATCAATCTTATCAAGGATTTCAAAAATAGCTTCTATCTTTTCAACTATTCGTACCTGTTCCGAAAATGAAGGAACTGGTACCAAGTAGTTTTTTACTACATCTGATTGAACTCTTTGTTGACCAACCGTACCCTTGTAAGATGCAACTCCTGTGTTGATAAATCTTTGATCAGAAACCAAGTAATACGTATACTTTGGTAACATTTCTTTTTGCCTAAGAATAATCAGCTCTGTTGTGCCACCGCCGATACCATTAGGAAGGTCTTTTGCTATAAATGACTTGCGATTTTCAAAGCAAGGTGAAATTTTTGCAAAAGCAACATCATTGTCTTGAAACTTAGTATGGCTCTTAGACGCTTTACCCCAATTCTGAACTTCATAAGTAAAAGAATCTTCAAATCCAGGAGCAATTCTTTCCATAGGTATGAAAGCAGCATCAATTGATTCATCTGCTTTTACCTTAGGATTAATTGTATATAAATCTGCAATTCTAACCCATGCCCAAGCTTCTGGTATCTCATAACCTGCATCTTCGTCCTGAGTTATATTTTTCTTCGGATTGACACGTGATAATAACTCAACAACATCATCATCCGTAGCCTCTCGTTCTGTTAATTGCCCACTAAAAGCCAAACGAAGAATACGATTTCTAATAGCCTGTGTATCTATCAAATCTCAATCCCTCCCAGCAATTCCTTCAACTTAGCAACAGCTGCACTTATACCGTCTGCCTCTTCCTGCATTTCGGCAAGGATTTCTCCGACCGTTCTATCATCTTCCTCTGTAAAGTCAAGCCATTTGAAATTAAGATCTTCACGTGCTTTGACCTCTTCTTCAGTGAACTTACGCCATCTTCCATTCGGATTTTTATCTTCATCATAAGTTTCCTTACGATCCTGCATATGTCCAGAGCAATAGCAATCTACAAAGTCCTGTAAATGATCTCTAGTCATTGGCTTTGTTGCCATTGTATGCTTTACACCCGTTCGATAATCATATACCCAGATGTCTTTTGTAGGTTCTCCCTTTTCAAAGAAGAGCACATTCGTCTTAACTCCATTGGCATAAAAAATACCTGTAGGCAAACGCAATATTGTATGAAGATTATAATCCTTCATCAGCTTTTCTCTAACCTTTGCTGTGGCATTAGCATCAGTAAGTACACTATCAGGTAATACCACACCAACTCTTCCACCTGTCTTTATGATGGACATAATATGCTGAAGGAAGTTAACCTGGTTATCCGTTGTTTTAATAAACTCCGGCCTGTTTGCAGACACCTCAACACTTCCCTGAGGACGTGTACCAAATGGAGGATTTGTTATAACTACCTGATACAGTTCATCTGTTGCCTCAATTAGAGAGTCCTTGTATGCTATAGGGCTCTTATTCACACCGATATCATGTAAATACAGATTCATTGATGCAAGCGTTACAACAAGTGATGTATTGTCAGCTCCATAAAGAGCGTTGTTCTTCAAAAACTTCTGCTTCTCCACATCCTTACTTTGCTTACGCATATGCTCATACGCAGCAAGCAAGAATCCACCTGTTCCACAGCATGGGTCCGCAACCGTCTCTGTAATCTTAGGATCTATTACATCTACAATGGCAGATATAAGTGCTCTCGGTGTAAAGTACTGACCGGCACCACTCTTTCTATCCTGTCCATTCTTCTCAAGGATTCCTTCATAAATTGTACCCTTGAAGTCTCCCTCCATCATGTACCAGTTTTCTTCTGATACCATGTCTATAACCTGCTTTAACATTACAGGTCGGTCAATCTTATTAGTTGCTTTTGTAAAGATAGTTCCAATAAGGCCTTCATCCTTTGAAAGCTCTTCGAGGATTTCCTCATACTTATCTACTAAGTCCGTTCCATTCTGTTCTATAAGATCAGACCACTTGTATCCTTCAGGAATAGAGCTTCCTAGACCTAACTCCTCCTTTTCATCATCCA
>CADBNB010000392.1 GCA_902795895.1 uncultured Lachnospiraceae bacterium
TCTTATTACATAAAAAACGCTCCGCGAGGATGCGCAGACCGCGTAGATGGAGTTAATTGCTGCGCAATACCGAGGTCGCGCTAGAGTTTTGCAAGCAAAACTCTTTGTTCATATTTACAAAAAGATAAGAATGCATTAAAATGTAATGATAGGTTAGGATTAATAAAAGTGACTTAGGCGTAAGGTGGTGGAAAACTTTGATCAGTACAACAAAAGCATCTTTTGATTATATTCGAAGAGATGAAGATAATAATGTAGTAGAGATTAAGCGTGCAATGGATGACATAAGTGTGAGTATTAAAAAAGGATCTTTTGTTGCAATTTTAGGTCATAACGGTTCCGGAAAGTCAACCTTTGCAAAACACTTAAATGCGCTGCTACAACCTACGGAAGGTAAAGTAAGAGTATCGCATATGAGTACATCTAAGCATGAAAATATATGGAATATTAGAAAAAAAGTTGGTATGGTATTTCAAAATCCGGATAATCAGATTGTTGCGAGTGTTGTAGAGGAAGATGTAGGTTTTGGTCCTGAAAATCTTGGAGTTTCTACGGAAAATATTTTGCAACGTGTGAAAAATAGTTTAAAAGCAGTAGATATGCTGAAATTTCGTAAAAAGTCACCGAATCATTTGTCCGGTGGGCAAAAACAAAGAGTTGCCATAGCAGGAGTTATGGCGATGAACACAGATTGTATCGTGCTTGACGAACCTACTGCCATGTTAGATCCTATTGGCAGAAAAGAGGTTATGGATACCATTTATCGGTTAAATAAAGAAGAAGGTAAAACTGTTGTTTTGATTACCCATTACATGGAAGAAGTGGTACTGGCAGACCAGGTAATTGTTATGGATCAGGGGAAAGTTGTTATGGAAGGAACTCCAAGAGAAATCTTTTCAAAGTCGGAGGAATTGAAAAAGTATCGATTGACTGTACCTGAGGTAACAACTTTAGCAGAGGAGCTTCGAAAAGAAGGAGCGCCTATTTCAAAGACTATTTTAACAGAAGATGAGTTAGTGGCAGAACTTTTGTATTGGATAAAAAAGTGAGGTGAATGATGTGTCAATCAGATTAGAGCATGTTTGTTATCAATTTAAAAATGCGACGGATGAGCATGATTTTGCATTGAAAGATATCAATCTTACCATTGAAGATGGTGAATTTGTTGGTATAATTGGAAAAACAGGCTCCGGAAAATCTACATTGATGCAGCATCTTAATGGCTTGGAAAAAGCAACCAGTGGAACTGTATATTTTAACGGTGAAAATATATATGAAGAAGGCTACGACAAAAAAGCTTTGAGGGGAAAGGTGGGATTGGTGTTTCAATATCCGGAGTATCAGTTGTTTGAAAGTACGGTACTTGAGGATGTGAAGTTTGGACCAAGAAACCTTGGACTTCCGAATTTGGAAGTGGATTTGCGTAGTTTTAAGGCAATTAAAGATGTGGGACTTACAGAGGATGATTTGGATTTATCTCCTTTTCAGCTTTCAGGAGGACAAAAAAGAAGAGTTGCCATAGCCGGGGTACTTGCCATGGAGCCAGAAGTGCTGATACTTGATGAGCCAACTGCAGGTTTGGATCCGGCAGGGAGAGAGGAAATGTTTGAACTGATTCGTCGTATTCGTAAGGAAAGAAAATGCACGGTTATTTTAGTGTCTCATTCCATGGATGATGTGGCAAATTATGTAGAACGACTTTTAGTAATGCATGAGGGACGAATTGTGCTTGACGGAACACCGATAGATATTTTTCAACATCCAACAGAGCTTGCTGCCATAGGACTTTCTGTTCCTCAGGTGACAAGTGTTTTATGGAAATTGAAAGAAAAAGGGATAGATATTCAGACAGACGCCATTCATGTGGGGGATGCGAAGAAAAAAATACTGGAGGCCTATTGGAACCAGTCCAGAGGTTAAAAAGATAATAAAAAAATCTATGGTTTGTGCGTTGTTCGCGAAGATAAATTGAAAATAAGGCTACCGCAATCCCACTGGCTTTAGACGGTGGGTTAAGGTAGCCAAGAGTAGTGGATTGTGTTATTATTACATCATGGGAACGTGGAAATCAAAGAGCAGGCACAAATATTTATTACAGTACCACATTATTTTCGTATGCAAGTATAGAAAGAAATTGCTGGCATCAAAA
>CADBNB010000393.1 GCA_902795895.1 uncultured Lachnospiraceae bacterium
TACTCATAATAATAACCTCGAATATAATAATTTAATTACGTAACTTGTGACGTACAAGGATATATTATAGATTATTTTGTCGAAAAATAATATATAAATTTCTTTACAAATTTATGACATTCATGTAAATGTTGTCGAAATTCAGATGTTCTTTTGAACCGGAAAGGATGAAACGTATGGCACTTTTAATATATGTTGTGGAGGATGACCGAAATATATGTGAAATCGAATCCTACGCATTAAAAAACAACGGATATAAAGTAGAAATATTTCCAAATGCAGAAAGTTTTTATGAAAAAATGGAGCAACACAAACCGGATTTGATTTTGTTGGATGTGATGTTGCCGGATGAAGATGGTTTTCATATTTTACAAAAACTAAGAAGTAATCGGGAAACGAGAGATATTCCGGTACTTATGGTAACTGCAAAATCTACGGAAATTGATAAAGTGAGAGGTCTTGATATGGGGGCGGATGATTATTTAACCAAACCTTTTGGCGTCATGGAGCTTATTTCAAGAGTGAAAGCATTGCTTCGAAGAAGTCACAGGAGTGTCCAGCAAAATGAATTGGTACTGGATGGCATTTACATGAATCTGGATAATCATGTGGTAAATGTCAATGGAGAAGTGTTAGAGCTTACATATAAAGAGTATGAGCTTTGCAGAATGCTTATGCAAAATATAGGAAATGCCATACCAAGAGAAAAGTTTATGACGCGTATCTGGGGAGCAGATTACGAAGGGGAATCAAGAACTCTGGATATGCATATCAAAACCTTAAGAAAAAAACTGGGAGATCAGGGAAGTCACATAAAGACGGTGAGAAATGTGGGATACCGTATGGAAGAGTGACAAGTAGATAAACGTTCAGCGCCAAGAAGCGTGAGGGAGAATTGAACTGGTATGAAAGAAAAATCTATCTCGAAATTCTTGTATAAAAAGACTCCGCGAGAACATATAAGTAAAAAAGGAGGGAGAGGTATGGAAAAAAAGAGTATTCGACAGAAAATAAATGCCTTGTTTTTGATCATCAGTTTAATCACCATTGTTGGATTAAGTCTTCTTTTGACGGTTGGATTTTATGAAACATTGCAAAACACAGTATTTGACCAGTTAGAAGCCTATGCCAAAGATTTGAAAAGTATCGGTGTGTTTGAGGATGCATCGAAATTGCCTATGAATATAGGAGATGACCGAATACGAATTACCGTTGTAAAAAAAGACGGAAGAGTTTTATTTGACAATGCAGTAAAGATTTCTGACATGAGCAATCATAGTTCCAGACCTGAGGTAGAAGAAGCTTTTTCAAATGGAGAAGGAAAGGCAATCCGAAAATCAGCCACGTTAAATAAAAGCACATTTTATTATGCAATAAAATTGCAAAATGATTCGGTACTTCGTGTGGCACAGGAATCTGAAAATATCTGGAGTGTGATATTTCGTTTGCTGCCATTGCTATTAATTGCTTCTGCTCTTGTGTTGTTAATATCTTTTATTTCTTCTTCTCATTTGACGAAAACCATTGTAGATCCAATTGAAGAAATGGCGAACAATATGGATTTAGTGGAAAGTACGGGAAAATATAAAGAAATTCAGCCGATTATTGAAACGATACGAAAACAGCATTTAGACATTATAAAAAGTGCGAAAGCAAGACAGGAATTTACGGCAAACGTTTCCCATGAATTGAAAACACCGTTGACAGCCATTTCCGGGTATGCAGAATTGATTGAAAGTGGAATTGCCAGCGAGGAAGATACGGCACGTTTTTCAAAAGAAATAAGAAAAAATTCAGAGCGATTGATAAATCTGATTAACGATATTATTCATTTGTCAGAGCTTGATTCAGAAGCATTTCAACCGGAAACAAGTGAAGTGGATCTTTACGAATTGACAAAAGAAATGGCGCACATGCTTGAATTAAGCGCGGAGAAATATCAGGTGCGAGTGTCTGTGTGGGGAGAACATGGAGTGGTTGTCACAAACCGAAATATGATGGAAGAACTGGTGTATAACCTCATTGATAATGCTATCCGTTACAATAAGCCATCCGGTACGGTAGATGTGGAAGTAAGAAACCTTGCAAAGTTTGTGAAGGTTATTGTAAGAGATACGGGAATTGGTATTGGTATAGAAGATCAGGAACGTATTTTTGAAAGATTTTACCGGGTGGATAAGAGCCATTCGAAAGAAACCGGAGGAACTGGTCTGGGACTTGCCATTGTAAAGCATGTCATGGAACTTAGTGGAGCCACTATGGAAATCGACAGTACGGTGGGAAAAGGTACATCTATGAAAGTTACGGTTCCGAAAAATAGCTTTGCGAAGAATAATGTAAGTAATTCAAAATGATAAAACGTACAATGTATGGACGATGCAGCCGGAAATTATTGGAAGTAAAATTAATGTGCAATCTTAATGCTAGTATAGTCGTTTTTAAATACACCCACTTTATATTTGCCTATGATTCCATCTGCGGCGTTATCGTCAATCGACGTAGCCACCGGCTACGCCTCATTCCTCTGCCTTGCAGAGTGAAATCATATCCAAAATATAAAGCAGGGTTAATTTAAAACGACTATACTAGAATTTCAAGAGGGGGGGGAATTGAAGCACCTAAGACGTGTGCGGGAATAGTATGCTTGTGCGCACGCAGGGTGTTAAAATGTAATTAGAGAATGGAGGTTTTATTTTGAAAAGCTTTTAAGATAAAGCTAATAATATGTGGCTCTTATGTAGATACAATGAAACAACTTCTTACTAACCAAAATCCATTGTATGGTCGGGTGGATCTTACAATTTTACTTGAGGCTATGGACTATTATGAATCATCTTTATTTTATAGCTCTTTTTCTAATGAAGATAAGGTTAAGTTATACAGTGTGTTCGGAGGCATTCCTTACTATAACAGATTGATAGATTCTAAAAAGAGCGTAAAAGATAATATAATAGAATTGATTGCATCTCAAAATTCAAGATTAGAAAATGAAATAGAACAGGTCAAAAAAACAGGTCTTGATTGCTATAGATATGGATTATTTTCAAAAACAGGATTTGATTGCAAGCAAAATGAGGACAGGATA
>CADBNB010000394.1 GCA_902795895.1 uncultured Lachnospiraceae bacterium
CCGGAATCGAACCGGTACGGGTATTACTACCCACAGGATTTTAAGTCCTGGGCGTCTGCCAGTTCCGCCACGCCGGCATCAATGGGCGAAGGTGGATTCGAACCACCGAAGCATTAAGCAGCAGATTTACAGTCTGTCCCCTTTGGCCACTCGGGAATTCGCCCGTATTTGTGAGCTTGCGCTCTCAACAAACACGATTATACCACATTCGATTCCGATTGTCTATAATTAATTCACTTCTTTAATAAATGTTTCTTTTAAAATCACCTTATCAATCGGATTAATTGAATTACCTATAAATCTATTTCGATTAACTGACAATACAACAGTTTCTTTTTCTCCATATGTGGGATTATCAACAAATTTTTCCAAATAATCCAAATACATATCAGCCAACATATTATATAAAACACTTTTATGAACCACTTGGCTATTTGGATATTTTTGATAGTAACTTTTTGTAGCCTTATCAAGCATTCTTTTGTTGTCTTCATTCATTTTATCTGCATCATAAAGAATAGGTTGCACATCTACATAAACCAAACAATCATTTCGAAAAATTTCCGCATCTGAAACTTCACATTTCACATTCTTTAATAGCTTGACACGTAATTCTTTAAATTTTTCTTTAGAAGCCTTATTCACAGGAACTTCACGTTCTTCAAAATATTGACTATGCCTATTCATTTCAAAGGAATATTCAGCTTCAATCTCTTCTTTTGTGTCTTTGGATTTCTTGCAATATTCGTCAAATTCTCCTTTACAAATCGCATCTAAATAACTTTCAACGAATTCTTTTATTTCTTTTTCATCTTTTTTCTCTATCTTTTGCTCTAATTTGATAATTCTAGGCAGTTGAGAACAGAAAAATAAACTAGCACAAATGAAACAAGCTCTAAATAATAGAAGCACCACGATACCCAAAATCAGTAATGAATTTTTTTTCACATTTTTTCTCACAAATTTTCCTCCCTTAATGTTTCAAGTACGAAGATTCTACCCAAAATAGTAGAATTCTACTAGTGCTAATTTGGCAAAATTCTTTCTGTCGTGTCTTTACTACTCATATCCACGTCAATCATTTGCAACATATTTGGTCGAATTCCCTGTTTTATTTTATTTGATACACTGATTTCCGCCATTTTCACAATGCTCCTTTTCTATTTATACTCAAAGTGTGTTGTTTGTTTCCTATAAAACAGGAAATTGGGCACATACTATCTTACCAATAACATATGCCCAATAATTATGTCTTTTTTACAAATCCAATCTTTTCAAACAAAAGTAGCCATCCTGCCATGTAAAAAAAGTACAGTCTTACCAGTCCAATATTTTAGAAGAATGTAGCTACTGATTCCAAATCTTTTCTCTTTGGCATTTCAGCATCAGCCGTGCGATATCCAACAGCAATTACTGCAACTACTTCCTGATCCTCCGGAATAGATAATTCCGAACGAAGAGCCTTTTCCTCGCGGATACCCATTACTAATGTATCCAAACCAAGCTCAGTAGCTTTTAAAAGAAGATTCTGGTTGCAAAGTCCTAAATCATATGCACCCCATTCGTTTCCTAATTCATTGTCCGGGTTTCCCTGACGGTCAAATCCAGAACGATTTTTCACAAATGTTGTCACAATGATTGCGCTACAACCTTTGCAGCTATTCTGGTTGAATTCAGGAAGTGTATTTTTAATCACACTGTCCATCTTTTCCGGTGACATAACAACGTAATAACGTCCTGTCTGGGAATTCTTCCAAGTTGGTCCTAGCTGTGCTGCCTTCACCAATTCTTCCAATGTACTTTTATCAACTGTTTCCCCTTCTTTGAATGCGCGGATACTTCTTCTAGTCTCCATTGCTTTCATTAACTCCATAATTTTCTCTCCTCTCTCTTCTGTCTGTCAACTTCTTGTAAGTATTTCTGTACTGTTTCCAGTCAAATACCGGATAATAACAGTATTAGTTTTCTGCTACTACGCTATCCTCTTTCTTTTCAAGGAACATCTTTCTTGTAACAAAGTTCCAAACAAGAACAAGGAAAGTAGCAACTACCTTAGGTACCATAAACATTAAGCTCTTAATAAATGCAATCGGTGCAAACAAATCCTCTAATGGTTTTACAACCGGATCCATTACATAGATGATCAAAATATTTAGTCCTAATCCCATTATACTTAAAATCATGAAAATAGTAAATTCTTTTGTTCTGCTCATATCATCACGACGTTCAAATACAAACATCATACTACCAATATAATTAACAATTACCGATACTGAAAATGAAATGGTAGTAGCAACCAAATTCCAATTTCTTTCAGGCATAACATCAGTCAATCCTGCAAATGGTCCTACACCATACAACTTAACTAATAATGCATAAATACACCAGTCAACAACTGTAGCAACCACACCAACAATACCGAATTTAATAATCTGTGCCATTAACTTTTTCATCAGTTCACCTCATAAATCCTTTCTAACAATTACAGTTACATTTTGATTATTATTACACTATTTTATACCTTTTCTGTTACAAGTGAGTTACATTCTTTCCAAACAGTATTCACAATTTTTTCCATGTGCCGGACATTCCAAACACCGTTTTCCAAAGATATTAATATCCTCTTTCATTGTAAAATACATACCTAACACACTTTTTTCAGGTAATAAAAATCCGTCTTCCCTAAGATGAACCCCAATATTTTTTCCTTCTACCAAATCATATAAATCTGACATACACTTAATAGGTATACCATAAAATCCCGGCGAAACACAGTCCGAAACATACCATCCAATTTCTTTTTTTAACCAATCCTTTAGCCACTCTCTTGCGGCATCCAAATAGGCATTTTGCCAAATGTGGGTATAGAGCTGTTCTATCGTCTCCTGTCTGTCATCAGCAACGGTCTTTTCACTGACCAGAAAAATATAAATTCCCTTTACACGGTCACTATAATCTCGAAGTGGAAGATTGTAATGAATACATTTTCCGTCAATCATCATAAAGTTTTCTTTCAAAGAAAAGGAAGAAACTTCTTTTACCATTGCCTGTATCTCAATCTTTTCAACCACTTTGGCATGAACGACTTCTTTGTCCTCCAACTGATACTCGGATGCTGGATTATTCTTTGAAAATCCACTCATTCGATCAAACAATTCTCCTGCTCTTTTTGTAAGAAACTTA
>CADBNB010000395.1 GCA_902795895.1 uncultured Lachnospiraceae bacterium
TGCTACTGCAATTTCTCTACCGATAATAGTAAAAATCTTTCCTTTTGCCGCATCGTTTTTCTCTTTCTTATGCTTAATATTAGCAAATTTTGAATGTCCTGACATAATATCCTCCGTTCTATTTTATGTTCTATTTGTATGTACAATTATTGTACTACTTTCTTTGAATCAGCTAATCCATTTTAACATTATTTTTCTTATGTGACAACCCTAAACCCCAAGGAGTTTTTTCATCTGTTGCATCACTTTCACAACTTCGTCATTGTCGCGGACTGCACACATTATAGTATCGTCTCCTGCAATGGAACCAACAATCCCGTTAATGTGAAGTTCATCCAAGGCTGCTGCCACTGCCATTGCCATTCCGGCAACGGTTTTAATAACCAAAATATTTTGTGCCCGGTCCATAGATAAATATCCTGTTTTTAATACCTGCACATATTTATCGTATAAATCTGACTCTGTTCCCTGTAATACCACATATTTTTGTTTTCCATCATCTGTGGAAACTTTCGTTAATTTTAATTCTCTGATATCACGGGAAATGGTCGCCTGTGTCACTTTAAACCCGGCATCCTGCAATCGTTTTGTTAATTCTTCCTGGGTATCAATGTCATATTTATTGATTAACTCTATGATTTCTGCCTGTCTCTTTACCTTCATTTGATTTTTCTCCCATCCACTTCACAGTGCAATACATTCTTCATTAATCCAGTTTAATTCCCAACTTGTTATGAAATACTTCAAAGAACGTCTTACTTCCTACTTTAATCAATCTGGTCTTTTCTTTTGCTTTCGTAATGAAAATACGTTCTCCGTTATGAACTACTTTTCGTACCATTCCATCTAATACTAAAATTCCCTCATCTTCATTTTCATTGCGTACCGGACCAAATTCCAAAACAACCTCATCCTCTGCTGAAATAACCAGACTTCGATTGTTTAATGAATGTGGTGATATTGGCGTAATAATCATTCCATTCATAGTCGGATGCATAACAGGGCCTCCTGCCGACAAATTGTACCCTGTCGAACCTGTAGGTGATGCTACAATAACACCATCTGCTATGTATTGGTCTAACATTTCTCCATTGATAAGAACCTTCACACTTACCAAATGATAAAATCTTCCCTTGGTAATAACTATTTCATTCAGTGAAAGATTTCTCACTTCTTTACCATCAGCACCCACATGTGTTTCCTGAAGCATCATACGTTCTTCAATTTCATACTGATCTTCCACTAAAAGATCCAATGCTTTTGATATCTGATTTTTTTCCACCACCGTAAGAAACCCAAGTGTTCCCAAATTTACACCAAGTATTGGTATCTGAAGTTCACTGGTATCATTTGCTGCCTGCAATAAAGTACCATCTCCACCAAGTACAATCAGACATTCTGTTTCCTTCGGTATCTCCGAAACATCTGTCGTATATTCCTTTGAAGGATCATCCCCATAATCTGTGGCAATCAGGCATTTGCATCCTTTTTCTTCCAGTTTTTTCTTAATTTCATTTGAAAATTCAGCATTTATATCTTTACTGGCATTATAAATAACCACAAAATTCTTCATACATTCACTCCTTATAAGGTCTGGTGTGATTGCTCCACGCATTCTTTCATAACTTCCATCGTGATATCATCCGCCTGTTCAATTGGTTCATTGCTGATTTTTCTCATATGCAATAAATACTCAATATTTCCTTCCGGACCTTTGATTGGTGAATAATCCAAACGCAATGGCAAAAAGCCAATTTGTCTTGCGAAATCAACCACCATCTCTATCACTTCCAAATGAACGCTTTTTTCACGAACAACACCTTTTTTCCCAACTTTCTCTCTTCCGGCTTCAAACTGAGGTTTAATAAGTGCTACCACTTCACCCTCATCCGCTAATAATTCCCGTACCGGAACAAGTACCTTCGTCAATGAAATGAAAGCCACATCAATGGATGCAAATTCAATTTTATCCTCAATCTGTGACGGTTCTAAATATCGGATATTGGTTTTCTCCATAGAAACAACACGTTCGTCCTGACGAAGTTTCCATGCAAGCTGATTAGTTCCCACATCAACGGCATACACTTTTGTAGCCCCATTTTGCAACATACAATCTGTAAATCCGCCTGTGGAAGAACCAACGTCCATACATACTTTTCCTTCCACGGAAACTCCGTGCTGTTCGATTGCTTTTTCCAGTTTATATCCGCCGCGGCTAACATATTTCATCTGCTGACCACGGATTTCAATTCTTACCTTTTCCGGAAATTTCGTTCCTGCTTTATCTTCTCTTTGGTCATCTACAAATACATTTCCCGACATAATAATCGCTTTGGCTTTTTCTCTCGATTCCACCATACCACGATTTACCATCAATATATCCAAACGTTCTTTTGGTTCTTTCATGTTTACCTCATTTCATCCAACTTATTCATAATCTTTTCTACAACACTTTGTGAATCAAATCCGAGCATCTTATATAATTCGTACACTTTTCCATGTTCTACGAACTGATCCTTCACAGAAATATTTATATGTTTTACTTGTAGTTCATTATGACAAATACAACTTGAAATCATTTGTCCAAATCCACCATTTTCCATGTTTTCTTCCATGGTTACTATGATTTTATGATTCTTAGCAAGCTGTTTTACTAATTCTTCATCAAAAGGTTTTATAAATCTAACATTGATCACAGTAGCATCTACGCCACGCTCCTTAAGCAATTCTCTTGCATTCTCAGCATGTTTTACCATACTGCCCACAGCCATAATTGCCACTGTATCACCTTTGAATATCACTTCCGCTTTTCCTTTTTTCAAAGGCTCAATCTTATCTTCCAAACCTAAGTAAGCCGTACCTCTCGGGTATCGAATAGCTACAGGTTCCCCAAGTTCCACGGCAAACTGTAACATTTTTCTTAATTCTATGGCATTCTTTGGTGCCATAATAGTGAGATTTGGAATATTACCAAGAAATGAAATATCAAATACGCCCTGATGAGTTTCTCCATCATTTCCTACGATTCCTGCTCGGTCAATAGCAAACACCACAGGTAGTTTTCCTAAACACACATCATGCAATATCTGGTCGTAGGCTCTTTGTAAAAATGTAGAATAAATGGCAACCACAGGTATCATTCCCATTTTTGCCATACCCGCCGCATAAGTCACCGCATGTTCTTCTGCAATTCCCACATCCGTAAAACGTTTTGGAAACTTTTCCTTAAATAAAGAAAGTCCTGTTCCGCTTGGCATTGCTGCCGTAATTGCTGTAATTCTATCATTTTTCTCTGCTAATGACACCAATTCCTCGCTAAATATATCTGTATAACTTTGGCTGGTTTTTTTACTGTTTCCCTTTCCTGTTTCGATACAAAACGGATTTACACCGTGGAAACGGGTTGGAAAACGCTCAGCAAAACGATATCCTTTTCCCTTTTTCGTCACCACATGAATCAGTGCAGTTCCTTTCACCATCTGTGCCCGACGAAGCATGGTTAATATACTGTCAATATTATGTCCGTCAATCGGTCCAAGATAGGTGATGCCCATGTCTTCAAATAACATTCCCGGAACCATCAGTCGTTTCACCGATTCTTTCACTTTTCGCATGGACCCCATCACTGCATCACCAATCTGTGGTACTTTAAGAATGGCATGTTCCACACCTGTTTTGAGATTGTCATATCTTGCATCTGTACGTAGTTTTCCAAGATAGGTTGACATTCCACCAACATTTTCAGAAATCGACATGTTATTGTCATTAAGAATTATGATCATATTTGTCTTCATTCTCGCCGCATTGTTTAACGCTTCAAATGCCATGCCACCAGATAATGCACCGTCTCCAATTACTGCAACAACCTTTTCATCACCAGCTTTTAAATCCCTCGCTCTTGCAATACCAAGGGCTGCTGAAATAGATGTAGAACTGTGACCTGTATTAAATGCATCTGCATCACTTTCTTTGCATTTTGGAAACCCACTCATTCCCCCAAATTCTCTCAATGTATCAAATCCCGATTTACGTCCTGTCAAAATCTTATGCGTATACGCCTGATGTCCAACATCCCATATTAGCTGATCTTTCGGAAAATCCATGAAAATATGAAGTGCCATGGTAAGTTCCACAACTCCCAAATTAGAAGCCAAATGTCCTCCATGTTCACTTATTCTTTCAAGTAGAAAATCTCTTATTTCCTGCGCTAATTCCCCGTATTCCTCTTTTGGGATTTCTTTAATATCGTTAGGGTTATTTATCTTATCTAATATATTTGGCATATCTGCGCCTCCGTTATTTATCTCTACTAATAAGATGCTTTACCAGTTCTTCCAGGAAAATGTTTCTAACTTGGAATCTCTGTAATGTTTCAATCGCATTGTTGGATAACCGTTCTACCTCACGTTTGGCCTTTTCAACACCAACCAATGATACATAAGTGGTTTTATTATTCTTTTCATCACTCTTTACCGGCTTTCCAAGCTTTTGTTCGTCACCGACTACATCAAGAATATCATCCTGTATTTGAAATGCCAATCCAATTTGCTGTCCTATTCTTCGAACGACCAAAACCTGCTCCTTTGAACACCCTGCAAGTATTGCTCCTATCATCATAGATGCCTCAATCAGTGCACCGGTTTTCAGTTCGTGAATAAACTCGATTTTTTCTTTTGACAGTGGTTGTCCTTCGTTTTCTACATCTACCACCTGTCCGCCAAGCATACCATATATTCCGGATTTTTGTGAAAGAATCGTCATGGCTCTGGCAGCTAACACCGTATTACTACTTTTCATAACAGCACTGCTGACAACCTCATAACTATAATTCAACAAGGCATCTCCAGCAAGGATTCCCATAGCTTCACCAAACATTACATGGGTTGTCTTTCTGCCTCTTCGATATTCATCATCATCCATCGCCGGCAAATCGTCATGTACAAGTGAATATGTATGAATAAACTCCATGGCTGCCATAAACGGTTCCACATCGTCCTGATTTTTTCCATTAAACAAACGATATGTTTCCAGCATAAGCAAAGGTCTTATCCTTTTTCCGCCGCCCATAACACTATAATTCATTGCCTCAATTACTGTTTTTTGCATACCTTCTTCAATCGGAAGATACTTTCGGATTACCTCCTGAATATACCCCACTTTTTGTTTTAATTCTGCTTGAAATTCCATAATTTTACCCCTCCGAAATCACAATTAATTCTTTTTCTACTTTATCAATGGATGTGTTGCATTCTTTTACCAACTTCATTCCTTTTTGGTATAATTTAAAGGAATCCTCCAAGGTTACCTCTTCGTCCTCTAACTGTTCTAAAATCTCATCTAATTCCTGAAACGATTTTTCGATTGATTTTGCTTTTGCCGCCATATAAAAACCTCCGTTTGATTTATATGTTCTCTCGGAATCTCCTTTATCCAATAATTTCGGCTATATTTTCCTTGGATGTTCTCCATTTCCTCGTCGTACACACCGTGTACGCACTGCGGGAATGTCGTTATCCAA
>CADBNB010000396.1 GCA_902795895.1 uncultured Lachnospiraceae bacterium
AAACTCTAGCGCGACCGCGGTATTGCGCAGCAATTAACTCCATCTCCGCGGTCTGCACATCCTCGCAGAGCGTTTTTATGTAATAGGAAATTGCAACGCAATTTCCTATTACATAAAAACGGGCAACCACAGCTATTCTTAACAACTATGATTACCCATTTGCACAAACTATCTTTTTTACATCTACTGTTTAATTCACAAATATGTTTATTTTAAGAATGTACCATCCTGTCCAACTTTACCTGGCGCTTTTGTTTTCGCTGTATCTAATACATAAACGCGACAATTTCCTTTACCAGGTGCTGAAATTTTTAATGTTCCATTTGTAACTTTTTGCACATCTCCTGATACCGCATCTGTATATGTTCCATTTGGAATATTAGAAAATGTTGCTTCATTCGTAACTGCAATACAAGCAAAACTATCAATGTTTTCATCTGTATATCTTCTCTTATATGCCATATTTCCACTAACACCTTCTGTAGAATACTGGCCTTTTCGAAGTGCTGGAATTGCTTGACGTATTTTATTTAATCTTTGAATGTGTTTTGATAGTTTATAATTTAATGCTTCCTGAACCGCTCCACTCGCAGTATATTCAGCGAAATCAGTAGCAGTAACGTCACCTTCAATTTTATCTCCAAAATATGCACGACCAGTGTCTGCCAATTTCGCCCTATAATCATCAATCTTCTTTCCTGCCTGAAACTCAACTTCAGAACCATAGTAAATACATGGAATACCACGGAACGTAAACATCAATGATAAGTTTTCTGCCCATGCTTCTGTACCTTCCGCATATCTAATCTTTTCCATAGTATTTGGTCCATAATCGTGAGAATCTACATATACAACATTCCAAGTTGCGTCATTGTATAATGCGTCATCCTGAATTGCACGGTTATATGCATTTTCAGCATTTCTAAAAGACCAATGCATAGGGAAATCTATCACTCCCATTCCTGAACTCTTGCTTGTATCCGGTTTATGATACTCATTACCTTTCAAATATGCATTATCACTGTTAAATTCTGCATTAGCAGCCTCTCGCGAAACAGAAGAATACTTTGTAAAATGTGCTTCAACAGATGCTACATTTACACTGTTATCTCCCCATGCCCAATCTGTTGACTCTGCCCAAGTATAGAAAAATGCAGATATACTTGCCATATTTCCAAAGTACAAAGCATTTTCATCACGTGCACATGCTTCTCCAAACATATAGAAATTATCTGTTCCCTTGGCCTTAGCAGTTTTTAAGAAATGTGGCAAAAATTCTTTATTAAAAGTAAGTCTCGAAATATGCTTCACTGTATCAATACGGAATGCATCAACACCCATATTGATATACCGATCATATGCTTCATTCAAATAATCAATTACATGCCTATTTTCTGTATTTAAATCAATACAATCTCCATCAATACTTGTTGTTTGAACCTGATACGATTCCCAACTCTTGATATAATCATGGTTATAATAACCATTTGGGTCCTGACTGGCAATTTTACCTTCTGCATTTGTTTCCAACGTTTGAAGATTTTCTTCACCATATCCACCTACATGGTTTAGTACAATATCTTGAATAATCTTAATTCCCTTTTTATGTGCTGCGTTAATTAAATCCTGATAAGATGCATCACTTGATTCATAACGAGGATCCACCTGCTTAAAGTTACAAGCATGATATCCATGGTATGAATAATTTGAACGAGAATGATTTTTTACCACAGGAGTAATCCAAACAGCTGTAAATCCTAATGATTTAATATAATCCAATTTTTGAATCAATCCTTTAAAGTCACCTCGCCAATCAGGATCAGATGCTGGATTTCCAACCTCTTTGTCATGTGGTTCTGAATCATTATTACTAGAATCACCATCGTAAAAACGAGTTGTCATCAAAAAATAAATCGTTTCATCTCTAAAATCTGTTCTTGTATCAGCAAACGAAGCTGTTTTTCCGGTTCCTGGTTCAATCATCGCTCCTGGAGTAGCGGAAGGTTCATCTGTTTTCGTAGGTTCGCTTGTATTCTCAGTCTTTCCAGAACCACTTGGTTTTTCTGTCACCCATTTACCAGCC
>CADBNB010000397.1 GCA_902795895.1 uncultured Lachnospiraceae bacterium
AGAGATTTTGCCATGGTTCGTTATGATGGTAAGATTTCCAGAAAAGTAGTGGATGAGACCTTGGATTTATTGGAAGTAGATAAACTTGGGCTGGATCATTTGGACCGTGGAATATTACTTTGTATGATAGAAAAGTTTTCTGGCGGACCAGTAGGACTTGATACTTTGGCGGCATCTTTAGGAGAAGATAGAGGTACCATAGAGGAAGTTTATGAACCGTTCCTTTTACAGGAAGGATTAATCCTTCGGACACCGAGAGGAAGGGTTGTGACAGATAAAGCTTACGGGCATCTTGGAATAGAACTGGATGATTAAGTTTATCATGCTTATTTTGTGGTATTATGTTATACGAAAATTAGATGTAAAAATTGTTTGACGAACTATTATCGATTTTGTAGATTTTCGTGTAGGCAACATGGACTATACACTTTGTTCTTGATTATGAGTACATTTTTGAGTATAATGGTAAAAGTGAGTGCAATAAGGGAAGAAATATGTAATGTAGAAAGGCATGAAACGTTATGAATCAGAAGAATGATGTGGAAGTAACAATTAATGGGAAAAAGTATGTGCTTGCGGGATATGAAAGTGATGAATATTTACAGCGAGTTGCAACATACATCAATCATAAATACGATGAGTTTAAATTACAAGATGGCTATAATATGCTTGATAATGATATGCGTAATGTGTTGATGCAGATTAATATTTGTGACAGCTTTTTTAAGGCACAGCAAAGAGTCAATGAGTTGTCAGATATGATTGCACAAAAAGATCATGAATTATTTGATTTAAGACATGAGATTATCGGATATAAGACACAGGTGGAAGAACTTCAGCGCAAAAACGAAGCTCTAAAGGACAGTAGTTTAGAAGAACAGAAGAAAATCATAAAATTAGAGGCGGAATTAGAGAGTGCAAGCAAGTCATCAAGACGTAAATAATTACAAAAGGAATAGGTCGACGTTAGGATGCGTCGGCCTATGTTTGTTCTTAGGGAAAGGTTAGTGTACTATGAGAAATGTTGAGATATTAGCCCCAGCCGGGTCTTATGATGGCTTGGTGGGTGCAGTCAATGGTGGATGTGATGCTGTATATGTAGGTGGTAGTATGTTTGGCGCCAGAGCATTTGCAGATAATTTTGATGAAGAGGCTATGCTTCGTGCCATTGACTATGTACATTTTTACGATAAAAAAATCTATATGACGGTAAATACGCTGCTTCACAATGACGAGTTGGAAGATGAGCTTTTTCGGTATTTAAAACCATATTATATGCAGGGATTAGACGCCGTTATTGTTCAGGATATAGGTGTTTTAAATTTCATACATCGCAATTTCCCGAAACTTCCTATTCATGCAAGTACACAGATGACGTTTACTACACAGATGGGTGGAGAATTGTTAAAAGATCATGGTGTTAGCCGCTTTGTAACATCAAGGGAACTAGGATTAGAGGAACTAAGAAACATCCGCCAAAAGACAGATTTGGAAATTGAAACTTTCGTTCATGGAGCGCTTTGTTATTGTTATTCCGGACAGTGTTTCATGAGCAGTATGATTGGGGGACGAAGCGGAAACAGAGGACGTTGTGCCCAGCCTTGCCGTATGCAGTATCAGGTGGAGACTTTGGATGGTAAAAAAGTAAAAACTTCGCCATATGTTCTTAGCCCTAAGGATATTTGTACGTTGAAACATATTCCTGCACTTGTGGATGCTGGAATTGATTCCTTTAAGATTGAAGGGCGTATGAAACGTCCGGAGTATGCAGCATATACTGCATTTTTGTATCGAAAATATACAGATTTATATTTGGAGTATGGAAAAGATTATGAATCCTTCATCAGAAAACATGAAAAAGAGATGAACGAGGATTATATGGGATTGATGGATCTTTATAATAGAGGTGGGTTTTCCTCAGGGTATTTTTATGAGAGAAACGGTAAAAAACTTATGTCTATGGAACGGCCAAATCACAGCGGAGTCCTTGTAGGTACCGTGAGTAAAATGAAGAAAAACCGAGCGGTCATTAAACTTTGTGAGAATATATACGGACAGGATGTATTGGAATTTCGAAGTGATGATGGAAAAGCGATTTATGAGTATACGGTGAAAGATGATGTGTCTTTAAAAGAAGGTTACACTGAGACAAATACAAAACCGGGTAGCATAATAAAAATCGGAACTAAAGTGTATCGAACCAGAAGAAATCAATTATTGGAATATATTAAAGACAATATTTTGGATAAAAGACCAAAAAAAGGCATTTCTTTTGAGGTGAAGATAGCTGTAGGACAACCTTTGGAGCTTACTTGTAAGTGTGACGATGTAAGTGTCAGTGTTGTAGGAAATATTGTGGATGCTGCAAAATCACAGCCAATGTCTGAAGAAAAAATTAGAAAATCCTTGGAAAAACTTACGGATACAAAGTTTTTCCTGAAAGAATGCAATATTGCCATGGAAGGCGCAGTATTTGTGCCGGTAGGACAGTTAAATGAACTTCGAAGAAATGGAATTCAAACTATGGAAGACGCCATAAGTGCAACGTATCGAAGAGATGTTTTAGAATTAGAAGAAAAGAAATATGATGAGCGGGAGCTTTTTGAAAACAAGAAATCAGGTGAGGCTTTGGCGCCAGACATTGAAGAAAAAGTTTGTTTTAAGACAAAACATGAGAATGAGCAGTTCCACATCAAATATAGATCTAAATTGTCCGTAATGGTGGAGAATATGTCCCAATTCTCTGTTTCTGAAAAACAGGAAAGTGTTTCAAGAATATATCTGGATTTGGGTGTGTGGGATGAAAAGGATATCTTAAAGGTGTTAAATGATGCGAAAAAGGATATCTGGCTTGCAATGCCGGCAATTATTCGAAGTTCGGAATTAGAAGAGTTTGAGGAAGCTTTAAATAATGTTTTTGTTAATCATGTCTGTGAAAAAGATATAGAAAAAATCTTTGGGCATAAA
>CADBNB010000398.1 GCA_902795895.1 uncultured Lachnospiraceae bacterium
CGGCATCAGAGATTGTGGAGGCAATGCAGTGGAGATTGTTTCATGGAGTCTTTGGGTACAGCGATATTCCAGATGAGTGGTCAGAAACCTGTGTGAAATGGTGGAAAGATAGACATTAATTTTAAATGGAGAAAGATGCGCTTATTTTTTGCACAGGAGTTGTACCGGCAATATCCAGCATCGTGCGTAAACTGACGACACTTGCTGAGAAAGTTTTGATTCAGACACCGGTATACAATATTTTCTTCAATTCGATTGTCAATAATGGTCGGCAGGTACTTCAAAGTCCGCTTGCTTACGATGGAAAAAATTACTCGATTGATTTTGAAAGAGTAGAGCAGTGGTTAACAGAACTTCGGGACTATTTGCAATCTAATATAGATACAGCACATTCATTTATAGATAGACAATTACCAGAGTTGTATATAGTACCATTGGAAACCACTTATCTGTTATGAATCGATTGCAGTAAAATAACTAATGATACGAAAGAACTTGCTGAATATATCAGGAATAAAACTGGTTTGTATCTGGCAGAAGGTAGCCAGTATGGTAGCGAAGGAAATAAATTCCTTCGACTCAATGTGGCTTGCCCTAAGGCGGTCTTGGAAGATGGCTAAGCAGATTAGAAACAGGTATTCATAGATACATCAATCATAACTAATGCAATTTTTTTGTTCTTTATTAAGAAGTATGTAACATTTGCTTCATCATCTGTAATCGGAATTGAGATTCGATTATCTGCAATTGTTTCTTTGGATAGGTCGGTTGTGAAATATGGGAGAGTAGATTCGCGTATTAGCTCTCGAAATGCGAATTCGTCCGTTTGAACTAAAAATTTTGATGAAGGCATTTTTCGTTTGCAGAAGTTATTCCAAAATCCAATTTCAGATGCAAGTAGACAGTTGTAGCCATTGATTTGAGTGGTAGTAATTTCTGCATATTTTGCAAGTGCGTGACTTTTAGGAACGCAGATAGAAAGATGCTCTTCTAAAAATGGCTCACAGCAAAGTTTTTCGTTTTCTATAGGATGAGGCAGAATAGCAAGTGTAGTTAATCCATTTACTATATTTTCTTCAATTTTGAATAAATTATCTTCTAGTTTAGAAGAAATGGTTTTATCGGGGTTCCTGCGAGTGATTGATGGAATTAGATTCCATAAAGGAGCAGGAGCACAGGATTCTATTGTAATGGTGTGAAGTTTTTGGTCATAGGTTTGTACATTTTTCATGCATTGATTTGCAGCTAATAATAATTCTTCTGCACATTGTGCCGCGTGATCTCCGGTTTCTGTGAAAGAAAGTTTATTCGCAGACCTGATAAAGAGAGGAACACCAAATTCTTCCTCCAAGCGTTTCATATTTCGAGTTATCGTTGGCTGAGAAATTAAAAATTCCTCAGCTACTTTTGTTAGCGTACCGCATTTGTGAAACGCAACAAATTGAGCCAAGTCCTCTAAATTTAACATATTCAATCCTCACTATTCATATTTTTTGTACTAGCTTTCATTATTGATATTGTACAACTAAGGAAAATAGATGTAAAGTATGTATTGTAAAGAGAAAATTAACTGAACAGTTACAAAATAATGAATAAAACAAGGAGGATTACACAATGGAATATGTAACACTAAATAATGGAGTAAAAATGCCACAGTTGGGATATGGAGTATATCAGACACCAGTAGAAGACACCGAAAGATGTGTGGCAGATGCTATTAAAGTCGGTTATCGAAGCTTTGATACCGCGCAGGCTTATGGAAATGAGGCTGGAGTAGGTGCAGCAATTGCAAAGTCAGGACTTCCTAGAGAAGAGTTCTTCATTACAACAAAGGTATGGATTACAAACGCTGGATATGAGAAGGCAAAGGCTTCCATCAAGCAGTCTTTAAAAGATTTACAGACCGATTATATCGACCTTCTTTTGATCCATCAGCCTTTTGGAGATTACTATGGAACCTATCGTGCAATGGAAGAAGCATATAAGGAAGGTAAAGTAAGAGCAATTGGTGTTTCTAACTTCTATCCAGATCGGTTCATCGATATTGAGCATTTTGCAGAGATTAAGCCAGCGGTAAATCAGGTAGAGACACATGTATTCCAGCAACAGAAAGAGGCAAAGGAATATATGAAAACTCGTAACTGCCAGATTATGTCATGGGGACCTTTTGCAGAAGGAAAGAATAACTACTTTAATAATCCAATACTTATGGAAGTAGCAGAGAAATATGGAAAGACAACGGCACAGGTTGCCCTTCGTTTCTTATTACAGAGTGGAGTTGTTCTCATTCCAAAGTCAACACATGTAGAGCGTATGGAACAAAATTTCAATATTTTTGATTTCGAGCTTGATGCAGATGACATGACTAAGATTGAAACGCTTGACGGCGGAGAGAGTTTATTCTTCTCTCATCATGATCCAAAGACGGTTGAGTGGTTCATGAGTATTTTACAGTAATTGTAGACAGCCTTTTCAGATTTAGAATCTGGAAAGGCTGTTTTTCTTCTTGACAATAGATTGTTCGCGAAGCGTGCAATCTATCGTTTAAGAGCGTACAATGGATTGTACACCTGTTTCTAAAAGAGAGCCGACAACTTGAACGACTTCTTCTACCGGGACTTTTTTGCCATCGGCTACCCACTGACGATAAGCTACCATAGAAGCATTTGTAACAAATGCATTGATGATATTTTGCATTTCTGGGGAATAGGCATCATAAGGGTTATTGATTTGCCGATTGTGTTTCATGGTAGTAGCGATAAGTTTCATAGAGAAATCACTGTATGTGGGATTACAATAAAGTAGTTCTGAGTATTGACTTTTCGAATTATACTCAAATAAAACACGTGTCAAATCATAATAACTAAATGGAAGAGGGAGTTTTTCTACTTCCTCAAAATATCCTTGAGCCAGAAGACTCAGCTCATCTTCATAGAGTGCCTCGATGCAGGTATAGTGCAGATAAAAAGTTTTTCTATGTATACCGGCACGCTCGGTTAGATTTTTAACATTGATTTCATCGGACTTATTTTCACAGATCATCTCTACAAATGCATCGTGAATTGCCTGCTTTGTCCGTGTATTTCTTTTTCCTTCTGTCTGTTTCATAAAATACCTTTCAAAAAATCTCTTAATGCCACACAAGAGGTAATAGTGGAAATTGAATTGTGTCCATGTGGATATTATAATATGTATGAAGAGTTAAATCAACACATGGATAGGAGATGAGGTGGATTTTGTGAAGCAAATATTGATAGAAGTAAATGAAATCGTATTGCAGGGAATTTTAAATGATACTAAGGCTGCACAGGAATTTGAAAAGAGATTGCCGATATCTATATCCTGTAGGAAGAACGAGGTGGAATACTATAGTTACATGCCAAGAGGAGTATTTGACCCGTACAATATTCAGTTTGGATTTCACAAGGGAGATATAATTTTATGGGATGGCATTTTTCGACTTCCATATATGGATGCGGATGTGAAACAGGACAGAGAAAAAAGCATGGTAATCGGTCATGTGAGAGATGTCTCTATACTGAGAGATTTACCGAGTAACATTAAGATAACAATCAATTTCAAGGAGGATTAAAATCATGAAGTATGCAAACAGAGAAGAGTTCGAAAGAGTTGATAATTTTGGAGTAGGTGCACCTAATGATGCTTATGCACAGTATTTTCAGGGGAATTCATTTTTGAAACCTTTGACTGAGTTCGGCAAGTGTCCAGTATTCTTAGCGAATGTAACCTTTGAGCCGGGATGTCGTAATAACTGGCATATCCATCATGCAAAATCTGGTGGCGGGCAGCTTTTGATCTGCACAGCAGGGGAAGGCTGGTATCAGGAAGAAGGCAAAGAGGCAGTAAGCCTTACTCCTGGAACTGTCATTACCATTCCGGCAGAGGTTAAGCATTGGCATGGTGCAAAGGCAGATTCTTGGTTTAGCCACATAGCAGTTGAGGTTCCTGGTGAGGAATGTAAGAACGAGTGGTGTGAGCCTGTATCCGATGAAGACTACAATAAATTAGGTTAATCGTTTAGGAAAGGAAGTAAACAGACATGGAAAAAATTGTACAGACAGCAGGAAGAAACGCTCTTGGTGAATTTGCACCGGAGTTTGCACATTTTAATGATGATGTTCTCTTTGGAGAGAACTGGAATAATGAA
>CADBNB010000399.1 GCA_902795895.1 uncultured Lachnospiraceae bacterium
TCGCCAAGCGGTAAGGCACAGGGTTTTGATCCCTGCATTCGCTGGTTCGAATCCAGCTAGTCCTGTTTATGGGATATTAGCTCAGTCGGTAGAGCACTTGACTTTTAATCAAGTTGTCCGGGGTTCGAATCCCCGATGTCTCATTGAAATCTTAATAGTGGTTTCACATGCGGATGTGGCGGAATTGGCAGACGCGCTAGACTTAGGATCTAGTGGGAGACCGTGGGGGTTCAAGTCCCTTCATCCGCACTGGAGTCCAACAGGTATCTGTTGGATTTTTTTCGTTATACAGATTCATACGAAAATGGTCTGATGATTCTTTGGCTTTGATGAAGTTTTAAATCCTCAGCAATAATGTGAAATCGATAATTGAGTGTTGTGGTATTACGGAATATTGGTGGGGAATTCATAAGTGAAATCATTTGTAATATTTGTATTGATTGTGATACAAAGATGTAACAAAGAATGGATTGATAGTTATTTAGCTTATGTGGTATTATGAGTAGGATTGATGAAGAGCTGTAACTTGTTTCAAGTAAAATATATCATTATGGGAATAGAGGATTTTAGGATTAAGTTACATAGAATTTGTTATATTTTGATACCTAAGTCAGAGTATTCTTTTCATTCATTGGTAAAGGAATGCAGAGTGACATTATTATAATAAAGGGGGACCTATTTATGAAAAAGAAATATGTAGCATTAGTAGCATCGGCGGCAGTGGCAATTTCGAGCGTTTGTGGAGTACAATCTCCAACTTACGTGCATGCGGAGGATATTCCGTTACTGACTACCACAGCCGACACTGCGTCAACAGCATCTGGAAGTGCAATTCAGGAAGAAGAGTCAGACATTGTTATTTCATATGAATTGGTAACTGACGGAGATGGATTGCTATATCAATGTAAGTACGAAGATGCAGTGAATGAAAATGAAGATTTAGTATGTACGGTGCGCATTGGTGCTAATGTAAAGAAAATTGGATCGTTTGCATTTTCTGGATTAGCAGGATTGGATGAAGTTGTTTGTGCGGATGATGCAAAGTTAGAACTGATTGATTATCAGGCGTTTGCTTCTTGTATTTCTTTGGAACATGTAGTTTTACCTGACACATTAAAAACGATTGGAAAGAAAGCGTTTAATGATTGTGTGAAATTAAGCATTATTGAAGTTCCAGAAAGTGTTACTTTAATTGAGGAATGTGCATTCCCTGTGGGATGTGTCGTAATTGCAAAGCAAGGTTCATATGCTGAAACATATGCAAAGACAAATGGATATTCATATGCATATTCTGTAGATGGTCAGATTTTTGAAGGTGACGGTACTGGTGGAGTAGATACAAGTGATACAAAGCAGCCAGTTATTTCTCCAAATACGACTACTACAAAAGTTGCACAGGCAAAGCTTGTTTCTGTTAAGAAAAAATCAAAAACAAGTGCTACCGTTAAGTTTAAGAAAGTTAGTGGTGCAACTGGTTATGTGATTTCTTATGCTACTGATAAAAACTTTAAGAAAGCAAAAACCGTTACTACTAAAAAGACTACGTATGTTCTTAAAAAGTTGAAAAAAGGAAAGACCTATTATGTAAAGGTAAGAGCATATAAGACTGTGAACAAGAAAAAAGTTTACGGTAAATATAGTGCATCGAAAAAAGTATCGCTGAAATAGAATTGCTTGAATTTTAAAAGGTTCTTTGCCAGGAATGCATAGATTCCTAGTGAAGGACCTTTCTTTTGTAATAGGAAATTGCGATGCAATTTCCTATTACAAAAAACGCTCCGCGAGGATGCGCAGACCGCGGAGATGGAGTTAATTGCTTCGCAATACCGTGGTCGCGCTAGAGTTTTGCAAGCAAAACTCTTTGTTCTTTTATTGGGAACATAGTTCCAGAAAATAAGAAACATTCTGCGAGGATGCACAGACCGCGAAAAAATGGGAGGATAATAATGGAATTTTTAGAAGTAAAAAATGAAATAAGTAAGGTAAAGAAAAATATAGAGCAGGTGATTATAGGAAAGCAGGATGTGATTGAGCTTGTTTTGACAACATTGCTTGCGGGAGGAAATGTTTTGTTGGAGGATGTGCCGGGAACGGGAAAGACTATGCTGTCAAAGTCTTTGGCGAAGTCTATTCATGGACAGTTTAGCAGAATTCAGTTTACGGCGGATTTGCTTCCTTCAGATGTGACAGGACTACATTTCTACAATCAAAAACAGGGAGAATTTACATTGCAGAAAGGTCCGGTGTTTGCCAATATCCTTTTGGCAGACGAGATTAACCGTGCAACCCCAAGAACACAGTCCAGTCTTTTGGAGTGTATGGAGGAGCATCAGGTGACGCTTGATGGGGAAACATTGGAACTTCCGGTTCCTTTTATGGTAATTGCTACGGAAAATCCGGTGGAAACTGCAGGAACATTTCCGTTGCCAGAAGCACAGTTAGACCGTTTTATGATGAAATTAAGTATGGGATTTCCGGAGTTTTCTGACGAATTAGAGATGATGGAGCGTTTTATCATGGATACGCCTCTTGAGAAACTTCAACCGGTTCTGTCGGTTGAGCGGTTGGTGGAAATGCAGCAGAGTATTTTTGCAGTTCATGTTGAGAAGGAAGTGAGAGAATATCTGCTTCGCATTGTGGAAGCGACTAGAAAACATCGGAAGTTGAGAATGGGAGTGAGTCCGAGAGGAACGCTGGCATTGTTGAGGGCATGTCAGGCGTACGCAGCTATTTGCGGAAGAGAATATGTGATTCCGGAAGATGTTAAATATTTGGCACCATTTGTATTGGAACATCGATTGATACTGGCAGGAAGCTATATTGGAGATAATCAGCAGGGTGGATTGATACGTGAAATTTTAGAAACAATCCCTGTTCCTACGGAGAATTTTAACTAAACTAAAACTTAGTTGGAGTTCGAGATATGACTAAGTTAAATGCTCTGCGAGGATGCGCAAGACGCTAGAGTAAGTCGTTAATTAAGTTGCGTAATACTCGCGTTTCGAAATGAAAATGGAGCAATGATAAGGAAAAAGGGATGAGGAAAAATGAGAGTAATTGTAGTTTGTCTTCTTATTTGCGTGCTGTATCAGTTGTATCAATGGGCATTTCGCAAATGGTGGGATAAGGGACTGAAGATACAGGTCAGCTGTGATCATGAATATGCCTATGAGGGGGATAACCTTCATTTGGTGGAAACGATTGAAAATAGAAAAATACTTCCCATACCCGCATTAAAAGTAAAGTTTACTACATCAAAATTCTGGATGTTTGAGGGTGTGGAGCATGGAACGACCACGGATAAGTTTTATCGGAATGATGTGTTTGCTGTGGGAGGAAATGAGCGTGTTATAAGAAAACTTCCATTTGTCTGTAAACGGAGAGGATATTTCTTTTTGGGGGATGTGGATGTTTTTGGCGGAGATTATTTTTTCTCCAAAGAGTTTATGAAACGATTTTCTAATAAGCAGTGGGTTTACATTTTTGCCAAAAGAGTTAGCTGCCCCAAACTGGATTTCTTTTATAAACAGATGATGGGAGACATGATTTCAAAAAAGCGATTGTTTGAGGATCCTTTTACATTTGCGGGCATTCGCGACTATGAAAATTATGACACTATGCGAAGAATCAATTGGAAAGCATCAGCAAAGACCGGCGAATTAAAGGTAAATACCTATGCATTTACGGCAGAACAAAATGTAAATCTGGTGTTATTTTTTGAACAGAAAAATGTGGAATGGGATAAAAATATGGAGGAATATGCTATTTCTTTGGTGGCAACCATTGGAGAGTATTTTATCCGTGACAGAGTGAATGTGTCATTTTACAGCAATGGCCTGGATGCGGAAAATGGAAACAGCATGAGTCTTTTAGAAGGTTCGGGACAGCATCATTTGCGAAGACTTGATGAGTGTTTGGCTCGGATTGATCTTTTGTATCGTGACAATGAGATGGAACATGAGGAAGTGTTTTTAGAGCGGGCCTTAAAAATGGATGAAATCAATTTGGTGGTGACGACTTGTCAGACTGCTTTGTTACAGGAAAAATTACTTCAAAAAGTGGAAGAAGGGTATCAGATACGATGGCTTTTGCCACATTATGAGATGGACATACCGAAAGTGGATGAAAGACTTAAGGAGTATCTTTTAGAGCTTGTGTCAGAATTAGGCTAGAATAAGGTGTTTTTGGATGAATTAAGTGTTTAAAAATGGGTAGTTATGTGGAATCTATGGAGTAAAGAGAAATAATGTGAGCGGAAATATATTTGGATAAAATAGAGGAGAAGAAATCTATTGGAGGAAAATATATGAGAGAGGAAGAAGTGAAAAATCAGAAAAGCAAAATGGTTGCTCTTTTCAATACAATAAAATATTTTTTAGTAGTGTATTTTATTGCAGTTTCCATCATTTACGGATTTGTGGGAGAGGAAAATATAAAGTATAAGGCGCTGGTTTTAGTTGTGCCTGTTTTGATTTCTTTTTGTGTGCGCATGTACGGGAAGAAGCAGTGGATATTCTGGCTTGTACACATTTGCAACTGGGGACTTTGCATTTTACTAGGAACAGGGCAGGTTGAAAAAATCGTGTATGGAATGTTTGGAGCGATTTTAGCGATTGTTGCATGGATTCGATATACGTCAGACCTACAGAAATTGTATTTTGAAAATAATTCAGCAGGGATTTTAGTGCTTGCGATTCCGTCGCTTATTTATGGGTATTTTGAAAAGGTGCAGTTGTATTTTGATTTATTTGCACTAGTTGTTGTAATATTTATGTGGCTGCATTTTATGAACATTCATCTGGCAAATAGGTATCGGTATCTATTGTTTCAGTCGCAGACAGTGGGAAGTATGGATGATAATAAGATGACCAGGGAATCCAATAAAGTTATGGCATTCTTTTCGATACCTGCATTAGTGATTTTGCTACTTGGAAGTAATGTTCGAAATGATGGTATGTTTGGAGCTTTTTTTCATTTTATAAAAGAGATTCTTAGAAAAATACTTGGTAGAGTAAAACCTGTTTCTGAGGAGTCAGGCGTACAGGAAAAAATTGTACTTACGCCGGAGCCTGGTATTGGTGATGGTGTGGTTACTGACAAAAATAATATTTTTGTTGTTATTATTCAGGGGATTGTATTTGTATTCGCACAAGTGCTGAAAGTATTGATGGTTGTGGCTGTTGTAGGTATTATTTTCGCAGTTGTTTATGTGATGTATCATAAGTTTCGGGAAAAAGAGCCGGAAGTGAAAGATGATAGCGAGAAAATCATCGACAAGGTGGAGCAGATTGAAACGAAGAAAACAAAACGGAAGTTTTCGTTTTTCCTAGACAATAATCAAAAGATAAGAAAACGGTTTAAAAAGCAGATTGTTGCAAATGAAAAGGAGAAAAGTGCAAAAAAGAATACCTGCACTTCAAAAGAGTTGACGGAAATTGTAGAAGATGCGGCAAAGTCCGGTGTAAAGAGGATGTTGCCGTATTATCAGAAAGCGCGTTACAGTGGGGAGAAGATTTCGAAGGAAGAATGGAAAGAGTTTGAAAAGATGTAATTAAAATGTAATATATAATTCACAAAAAAATATAAAATGAAAACGGTTTCAATGTATAATATGCACAATATAATTCTTGCTTAATTTGGGAAAAAATGCTAAAATAAGAGTAGTGGACAAATAGGTGGAAAAGTTTGTGAAATGGAAAGCAGATGGATTTTAGTATAGGATTATTCCACATGAACGGAAACGACGGGGTAAAATTAATTAGATCTATGGAGCAAAAGTGCTTATTTAACGGATTTTGCGGAATTAATAGTTACAATGCACGGTGAAACAGTAGCCGGAAAAAGTGTGATTGTAAGGGGGGAACCGTATGAATTTTTTGAACAAAGAAAAAAATAAAAAGGTGGATTCGGATGAGATTCAGGTGAAAAAAGTTGAGGCATCTGGAGAAAAAATAAAAAAGAAATTAAAAAAAGAAACAGATTCAAGTGAGAATAAGAAAAAGAAGGCGCTTAAGCTTCCGGAAGTTTCTTTGAAAAAATTACCTTTCATGAAAGGTAAAGACGGTAAAGTTTCAGAAGACGGTAAGAAGACAAAAGGGAAATTTAAGTTCTGCAATCCGAAGGAATTATTTCAACGCCTTAATAAGATGGCTACGAAAAAGCAAGAAAAAAGTGAATATGTCAGAGTAGAAAAGGTTAGTTTTATTCGGGGTATTCAGTTTCGACTGTACAGTTTGATTGTAATTCCGATTGTGTTTTTACTTGTACTTGGAGTTGTGTCTTATTCGAAGGCTTCGGACGGATTAAATGAATCTTATGTTAATTCTGCTGAGAGTTCGGTTGAGTTGACTTCATCATTTTTTGATTTTATTTTTACAACCATTGAGAATCAGCATAATGAAATTGTGTATGACACACAGATACGAAGTTATGTAAATGGCGCGTATGCGAAAATGGATTCCAATGATGGTCAGATTTTGCAAAAAGAGAAGTTTAAAATGTTTAATGATACATGTGCAGACAGTGACGTTGTGCAGGATATTTATTTGGTTACAGATAATGATTCATGCATTACCACAAGCAATGCAAATAAGTCAGGAATTTATGCTGCAATTATGGCGACAGAGCAAGGAGCCATGGCAGCAGAGGATTCTAGTAAGTATGTAGTCGTTGGTGTTATGGATGAAGTAGATGAGGCGTTAAAGGCGGAAAGTCGAAACTATTGTCTGCGTATTATGCATAAGATTCCAAAAGGAGAAGGTGTATTCTTTATTGATATCAATAGAGAACAGCTTCAGAATATTTTAAAGCAGAATGATATTGGTGAGGGAAGTATTATTTCCTTTGTAGCTCAGGATGGATATGAGATTTCATCCGTGAATACAGGTAAGGATGAGACAGAATCGGAAGATGATACAGATACAGTGGAAAGTAAACAATATTTCTATACACAGAAAGAGTTTACGGAATTTATGGCAGGGGAAGAAACTTCTTATCAGAAAGAGATTGAATATGAAGGCGACAAGTATGTTATGATTATGCAAAAGGTGACAGATACGGGAACAGCAGTGTGTGCTATGATTCCGAAGTCAACCATTACAGAGAAAGCGTCTGATATTCAGAAAGTTACAGTAATTTTATTGGCGATTTCCATTATTTTCTCAGCACTTCTTGGTATGCTTGTTGCTATGGGAATGAAGATAACTATCCGCAGTATGCTTGAGCAGCTTAAGAAGGTTGCCGCTGGAGATTTGACGGTTAAGATTCGTGTTCGTAAGAAAGATGAATTTGCAGTTCTTGCAACCGGTATGAGTGACATGATTGCCCATACGAAACATTTGATACAGAAGGTTGAGGTAGTAAGTAGTGAACTTACGAATATTTCGAAAGAGGTTATTCAGAGTTCGGAAGAATTCCTGCAATCATCAAGAGGTATTGAAGGTTCTGTTGGTGAGATTGAAGTTGGTACAAATGACCAGGCGAAACATTCTGTTGAATGTCTGAATGATATGGATGATTTGTCAAACCGCATTAAGGTGGTAAATGAAAATACACAAAAAATTAGTGAGGTTGCCATGGAGACGGATACATCCATTAAATCCGGAATGCAGACCATGGAAATTCTTAACGATAAGAGCCAGTCTACAGCAGAGATTACAAATACTGTTATTGAGAGTATCCAGAAGTTGGAGCAGCAGACAAAATCTATCGGAAAGATTGTTGGCGCAATCAACGATATTGCGGAAGAGACGAACCTGCTTTCGTTAAATGCTTCTATTGAGGCAGCAAGAGCAGGAGATGCGGGAAGAGGCTTCTCGGTAGTTGCCAGTGAAATCCGAAAACTTGCAGATCAGTCTATGGCTTCTGCAGATGAAATCCGTAAGATTATTGAGGAAATTGTTTCCATGACACAAAGCTCTGTTGCTATTGCAAGAGAAGCGGACAGCATTGTGAAGGAGCAGCAGGAGGCTGTGAACGATACAACCGGTGCATTTAGATCCATGGAGGAACAGGTTACTATTCTTACAAAAGAATTGGATAACATATTGAAGGAAGTTCAAGAGATGGATAAGACGAGATCACAGACTTTGAATGCCATCCAGGAAATTTCAGCAGTTTCAGAAGAAACGGCAGCATCGGCAACCAATGTTACCGAGATGGTTGGTACACAGCTATCAGGCGTAGAAGAGCTTAGCAAGAATTCTGAAAAGCTTTCATCTTCTGCGGATGAATTGTCACAGGCAATTGGTCAGTTTAAAGTTCGATAATTTCTATTTTTTGATAAACTCTATACTTTGTGATGGGAAAGAGCCGGTTCGTGGAATCGGCTCTTTCTACGTTTACATGAAAGGATGGAATCCATTGACAATCATTGGATAATAGGATATAATACAATGAAGTCATTGACGCTGTAGCATAGGATTTTTAGTCATATGCTATTGAGGATTGCCAGAGTACGAAGCACGAAAAAGACTTGTAATCCTAGATCAGAGGGCATTTTCACCCCTGATCCATGAATAAAATAGATGGAGGATGAGGATATATGTCAGATACTAAGAAAAATATCTTAACTTACGAAGGTTTAAGAGCGTTAGAACAAGAGGTTGAAGACTTAAAAGTTAATAAACGTCAAGAGGTTGCTCAAAAGATTAAAGAAGCTCGTGAGCAGGGAGACTTATCTGAAAATGCTGAGTACGATGCAGCGAAAGATGAGCAGCGCGATATTGAGGCAAGAATTGAAGAAATCGAGAAAATTCTCAAAAATGCAGAAGTTATCGACGAGGACGAAGTTGATTTAAACAGAATTAGCATCGGATGTCGAGTTAAGATTTTAGATGTAGAAGAGAAAGAAGAACTTGTATATAAGATCGTAGGGTCTACAGAAGCTAACAGTCTTAAGGGTAAGATTTCCAATGAGTCGCCGGTTGGAAAGGCTTTGATCGGAGCTAAGAAAGGCCAGACAATCAAGGTTGAGACTCAGGTTGGAGTATTGAAATACAAGATTTTAGAGATTGAGAGATCAAACTAATTATTATTGGGGGGCTGTTTCGTAGGATGCGAGGCAGTCTCTCGTTTGCTGAATAGACAAGGTTTTTCGGAGAGAAATATGTGTATGATTTTTCATAAAATAATGCTTTGAAATATTTAGGGTTCATTGTGCAGAGCAAATTTTGTCTTTGGGAAACGTAAATAGAGAAAGGATGAATTATTTTGGCAGAGCAGAAGCAGAATAACCAAAAGCCACAACAGGATGTAAATCAGTTGATTAAGGTTAGAAATGAGAAACTTGCAGATTTGCAGGCAGCAGGTAAGGATCCATTTCAGATTACTAAATATGACCAGACGCACCACACAGCAGATTCTAAGGAAATTTACGAGGAACATGAAGCTAAAATCCTTGGTGACAGACCTAAGGTAAATGTGGAAGGTTTGGACGAGCAGGCAGCAAAGGACGCAATCAATGCTGACTACAACGAGAGAAGAGCAATCATGGATGCAAATCCAATTCAGGTTTCTATTGCAGGACGTATGATGTTTAAGCGTGTAATGGGTAAGGCATCATTTTGTAATATTCAGGATAAGCTTGGAAACATTCAGGTTTACGTTGCAAGAGATTCTATTGGAGAAGAGTCATATGCTGATTTCAAGAAATCAGATATCGGTGATATTTTCGGTGTAAAGGGATTTTTGTTCCGCACAAAGACTGGAGAAATCTCTATCCATGCAGAATCAATGACTATGTTATCAAAGAGCTTACAGGTACTTCCTGAGAAGTTCCATGGTCTTACAGATACAGATACAAGATATCGTCAAAGATATGTAGATTTGATTATGAATGCTGAGTCGAAAGAGACATTTGTAAAGCGTTCACAGATTATCAGTGCCATCCGTCGTTACCTTGACGGACAGGGATTTATGGAAGTTGAGACTCCAATGATCGTTTCAAATGCCGGTGGAGCAGCAGCAAGACCATTTGAGACACATTACAACGCATTGGATGAAGATCGTAAGCTTCGTATTTCTCTTGAACTTTACTTAAAGAGATTGATTGTTGGTGGTCTTGAGAGAGTTTACGAAATCGGTCGTGTATTCCGTAACGAGGGTACTGATGCCAGACATAACCCAGAGTTTACTTTGATGGAGTTATATCAGGCATACACAGATTACTACGGCATGATGGATTTGACAGAGAATATGTTCCGTACAGTAGCACAGGAAGTTTGTGGTACAACAGTTGTTCCTTATGCTGAGGAAATGATCGATTTAGGAAAGCCATTTGAGCGTATCACTATGGTGGATGCGGTTAAGAAATATGCGGGTGTTGATTTCAATGAAGTAGCTGATACTGAAGCTGCTAAGGCTCTTGCTAAGGAGCATCACATTGAATTTGAGGAGCGCCATACAAAGGGTGACATCATCAACTTATTCTTCGAGGAGTACGTTGAGGAGAAGCTTATCCAGCCTACATTTGTTATGGATCATCCGGTTGAAATTTCTCCACTTACTAAGAGAAAACCTGAAAATCCAGATTACGTTGAGCGTTTCGAGTTATTTATCTACGGACGCGAGATGGCAAATGCATATTCAGAGCTTAATGACCCAATTGATCAGAGAGCACGTTTCGCAGCTCAGGAAGAAGCTTTTGCTGCAGGTGATGAGGAAGCAAACCACACAGATGAGGACTTCTTAAATGCTCTTAGCATTGGTATGCCTCCAACTGGTGGTATCGGATACGGAATTGACCGTTTGGTTATGTTGTTGACAAATCAGCCGGCAATTAGGGATGTATTGTTATTCCCGACATTGAAGACTTTGGATAAATAAGTCTAGTAAAATCAAGGGTTTCAGCGATTTGGTTGGTCAGTTGACCAAAATTTGACAAAAAAAATCAATGGTCATTTACATGAGTAAACACGAGTTTACAAACCCCTTTTACCAAAAGATAGATATGCACGAAATATAGAGGACACTTTCTAAAGAAATTTAGAAGGTGTTCTTTTTTTGCGATACTGAATAATTATACAGATAAAAATAAGGATTTATAGGAGAAAGGAGCTTTTCTATGGAGGTAAAAGGAAGACAATTAAGAGATAAGTTTATTCGATATAAGGATGGTGTGAAAGTGTATCATATGGGACTTTCCACATTCCAGAGAATTGCAAAGGAAGCGAAGGCTTGCTACAAAGTTGGTCAGATGGTATTGGTCAATACTGAAATTCTAGATGAGTATTTGGAGCAGTTTCGAATTATGGATGATGAATTCTATAAGTAAGGATGGTGGATTAGAATGGCACATTTACAAAGGGAAGAAGCCAAGAAATACATGTTAGAAGGAATTTCAAAGAGATACTTGCGTATAGAAGAAATAGCTGATTTGTGGGATATGGAACAAGAAGTATGTATGACTTATTTAAGGGCAGCAGGAGCAGTAATAAAGCTTCCAAGAACTACATTAATTCATAAGGAAAGAACGGTGAAATTTATGAAGCATTTATATAAGGTACCTGAGACAAATAAATATGTGCAAAAGAAGTTTGTAAGAATTGGAGAAGGTTCTATTATATATAGCATCGGTAGACAGAGATTTGTAGAGATGGCAAGGGCAGCAGGAGCAGTATATAAATTTAATGGTGGTGGTACTGTGTTGGTGAATTTAGATTTGTTTGACGAGTATATGGAACAGTTTCGTATAAATGCGATACCGATGAAACATCCATTATATGCGGGAAGGTCAGGTCAGTGATATGGGGTATTCGTATAAAATCTTTTCAGA
>CADBNB010000400.1 GCA_902795895.1 uncultured Lachnospiraceae bacterium
GGCCACTGATTGATGAGTGGCGTTTAAGCGATCCTTGCCGATTGAAACATCTAGATTGGGTGATAAAAAAGAAAACTGTTTCTCGCTGATGTTTGCAATTTGACGAATGAAATCTTTTACTTCGTTGTTATTTACTTTGATATTGGATTTATTTCTTCCAAATTGATTGGATGAATAAAATATGTCTTCTCCGTTATAAGAAATATCTGTTATGCCATCGAGAAATAACAAATCTTTTAAAAAAGAGGTTTCTATATAATTGATTGCTTTTTCTATATCCATTTTTCTCTCCTATATTCATGAATGAGCTTCTCTAACCTCAAAACGCATTGATTTGTCGTAATTAGTTAAAAAGATGATTTTTGCTCTTATCCTTATCTCTATTGCATTACACATCTTTCCCAAACAATAAGATGTTTCTCCGGTTTTGCTAAAATAATAATTAATAGTATAATCAGAAGAATATTTTGGTAATTTATTGTCGTAATAATAGGTTAGATTTTTTGTGAGTTCATCTTTATCAAAATAGGCGATAAATTCATCATCTTGAATTAAAGGAATGGCTACTTCAAATAAAGAAATCGGGGTTTCTAATAAAGTTCGATTTATCCCGTTAATGCGATAGGTCACACTAAAGCATTGAACAGACATAACCATCACTAATAAAGCAATAGCGATGATAATCATACTTGCTCTCCTACTATGCAATATTGGCTAGTATCGCAATCCCCAATTAGGTTATAAGAAGCCAAATATTCTAAAGACCATTTGATATTTGTTTTACCCACACCAAAACCAGAAATATCAATGCTTATCTTTTCATCAAGCATTTTGTTTTTCTCGTTAACTGGTAAATAGAAGTGTTTAGTCAAAACAAAACCATCTTTGGGAGTTAGAGACATTTGACAGTTTTTCGGATTCACATAAAACTCATTTTTATATTCAAAAGTCAGATATTTATCCTTTTTTACGATATTTAAAGGAATAAAAACTTTATTTAAAAAGTGAGCCAAATAAGGAAAGATATTATCAAAATCATAAAACGACATTAAAGCGGAAGTATAAGTAATTTCTTTGACATTACTAGAAAAATAGACACTAGATAAATCGAGCTTATAATATTGATCAATATTTAAATAAGATAAATAGTTAGGAAAACTAATTGTTTCTTTTTCCTTATTTAAACCACTCATCATAAAACGATATTTAATATTATCTACTTCGAAAGTTTTTTTAATATAATCCTTCGCGTTAATCGTTTTATTTGTAACAATCGGAAAAAGAGTAAAAGGGAAACTAGCCACTAATGTGTGGTTATAATTTTCAATTCTTATTTCGCAATACATTCCGTTATTTGATAAGAAATCAGATAATGGAAGAATATAGGTTAAATTATATTTGTAGTTACTGAGATATCTAATCGCACTAGTTTTGCTATACTGTATATCGCTTTGACTAGGGCCACATTTAAAGACATCAATAAAAGTTCTTGTCGCGGTAGTGCTATGTACCACTACTTTTAATTCCACATCTTCTTGATAAGCAGTTAATGGCCCTATTTCATTTGATGTTAAATAGATTTCAGGAGTGGAGTTACTTGCTAAATTAAAACCGCATATCGGTAATGGGATGAAAAATAAAAATAATAATTTAATTAATAGTCGCATAAAAACCCTCAATAAAATGAATGACTGTGCTATTATGTAGCGTTTCAAATTCAGCAGAAGTAAAAGAAGATTTCCACCAATCCTTTTTACCGTTATAAAAATATTCGTTATTTAGCAAAACTTTCTCTTTGTCTTCTAAAAGTTCATATGCTCTTTCTACCGCTCTAATATAAGCAATGAATGTCTTAGTGTTCTTTTCATTTAGATCAGCATAGTTTTGTAAGAAATCTCTAGCTTTAAAGAAGTTATGAGCCACTAAAGAAACACGCCTTTTAATATCTTGAATATTTGAAGTTTCCATAAATGTCCTCCTACTATACTTCGTTATGCAAGAATTTTAATTTTTACCAAAAAAAATTTAATTTTAGTGTTTTTCCTTTAGGAACTTTTTTTATTTGTGAAAATTTTTTTATGATTTGCTCAAGTAATATGAATAAAATTATTGAAAAATTATATGTCAGTTTATAAAGTAAGAAATATGATAGTTCTAGCGGGTGCAAGTGCTTCTGGGAAAACTGAAGCCGCAAAATTATTAGCAAGCAAATATGGAATAACGAAGGTTATTACCACCACTACTCGTCCCATGCGTGTAAACGAAGTGAATGGGAAAGACTATTTCTTTGTGGATAAAGAAACATTCCTCAAGATGATTAAAGAAGACCGATTTGTGGAATATACCGAATATAATGGTTATTTATATGGTTCTACAAAAGATCAAATTGCTTCTGATAAATGCGTTGTTATTGATCCAGCTGGCTTAAGAGCGTATATCGGATTACATGATCCTAATATCATCACTTTCTTCTTAGACTCTAGTGAAGAAACTAGATATAAGAGAATGATTGAAAGAGGCGATAAGATTGAAAATATTAAATCGCGTATAGAGCATGATAAAAAAGCCTTTATCAAAGAGACTCTCCCAGTTGTGGATTATCATATTAATACAGAGATGTTTAATGTTGAAGAAGTCGCTGATTTAATCAATAAGGTATATAAAGAAGCGATATATAAAAGAAAGATAAATAAAAAGAAGTAGCCTTAGGCTACTTTTTCATTAAATTTGAAATAGAAGTAATTTGACTAGAAGAAGTATAATCAATTCCGGCATTACCGCCATAAAAGACGGTGTAATATAAAATAATAAAGCCAACAACCAACACTAACAAGA
>CADBNB010000401.1 GCA_902795895.1 uncultured Lachnospiraceae bacterium
GAGAGGTTATTCCAATATTTTTCTTCCTCCCCTTTTGGAATTTTAATAGTTTCACCCTGAATAATATATTCCAGAGAATAACATTCAAAAAACATATGAGTTAATTTTTTTACTTTTGAAGTACTATACTTTCCAAATGCGACCGCACGTAATCCTTCACATCCATCAAACATGTATTCCATTGTTGTTACTTTGGAAGTATCCAATTTTGTCAAATCAACTGCTTTCAATGAATCATCATACATTGTACTGAACAAACTATTTAAATGAGTTGCCCCTGTTACCTCTATTCTTGCAGCGGAATAACTGTACGATGTCCATGCTGGTCGACTATTGTAATCATACATATCACCGGTTCCCTTAACCTCTAATAATCCGTTGTCGTAAATTTTCCATTTTACGTTTTTATAGGAACCTTTACTAACTACTTTTTTACTTGCTTTAGGAACATAATCCGATATTTTGATTACTTTATAACTAGGCGTTGGAGTTGCTGTCGGTTTGTTTGTTCCGATTGGAGACTGAGTTGCCATAACAGTAACTTTTTTTGTAGTCTGGTCTACTAAATAAGCTCCTGCATATACAGTATAATTCTTTTTACTGTTATTATCCCATGTTCCATTTCCGTTATTAAAACAAACAGCTGCTTCTGAAGCATTTCCTAAATCAATGCTGAGTTTCCAATATCCTGCACTTACTTTTTCCATCGCTACACCTGGTGATACTGTCCATACATCATTAATTTTGTAGTGTGCATAGGCATTTGTCCATGATGTATTTGTAGCTCTCTTATAGTATACAGTTGCCACATTTCCAACAGGATTCTGTGTTGGAGCAATGGATGGTTCATCTGTAGAAACCGCTGTTGCTGTCACCTCTGGTGTGATTGTCAAAGTTGCTGTTGGTGTTACTTCGGATGTATTTGTAGGTACTGCTGACGCCGTTACAACGACTTGTTCATCGTAATGATACCATGTACCACCTGTTTTATTTGATGAACTGGTTGGTTTAAAACAGTTTTTATCGTCTGTCTGAACGGTTGTATTTGCAGTCTGTTTATCCCAGCCACTCTCTGTATTCTTAAAAAGAATATTTGAATACTCCGCAGGAATATTCAACTTATAAATATTTCCTTCTACTTTTGTTGCTTTCAATGTCTGTTTTTCTAATGAAGTACCCCAAATGTATGCACATACCGTACTCCACTTTGTTTTTGCATTGTCAAAATAAACAATGTTTGTTTTTGTATCAGCTTTAATGGTCATATCCGTACCAATGAAAACATTGATAACCATTGCAAATGCTAATACAAATGAAATTAGTTTCTTACATTTTCTCATTTACTTTCTCTCCTCTTTTTTATTTAACATTTTTGTAACACCTTTGTCATTTTATCACTTTGTAGTTTCACAATCAACAAAAACACAAAAAAACAATGATGAAACGTGAAAATTTCATCATTGTTTTTTATTATTTATGCTGCAATATTTGTTGTATATGTTACTTGTGTATCATCTTCACATATTATTTCAATTGGATTTACATCTGTGTTAATACTGTAAAGTGTTCTCAAAAACTAAAACTTTGAATTATTTTGAAAGGAATTCATCAATTCCTGCTGCTGCTGCCTTACCAGCTCCCATTGCAAGAATAACAGTTGCAGCACCTGTAACGGCATCTCCACCTGCGTATACACCCTTCTTAGTTGTTTCTCCATTTTCTTCTTTTGCAACGATACAACCCCATTTATTTGTATCAAGGCCTTCTGTTGTAGAAGCAATCAATGGGTTTGGACTTGTACCAAGTGACATGATAACCGTATCAACATCAATTACGTACTCAGAACCTGGAACTTCAACTGGTCTTCTTCTTCCTGACTCATCAGGCTCACCAAGTTCCATCTTAACAACCTTCATACCTGCACAATGTCCATTTTCATCTACTAAGATTTCCTTTGGATTTGTCAAAAGATCAAAGATGATACCTTCTTCTTTTGCGTGATGTACTTCTTCCACACGGGCTGGAAGCTCTTCTTCACTACGACGGTATACGATATGAACTTCTGCGCCTAAACGAAGTGCTGTTCTGGCAGC
>CADBNB010000402.1 GCA_902795895.1 uncultured Lachnospiraceae bacterium
TATATTGCTTGGAGTAATAAACAAGATAGTTATAGCTTTGTTTCCACTTTAAAAACCATTGAAGCCATTGGATGTAAACCTATTGTTTTAGATATGGTTCGCTCCACCGATTTAAGTTATAAAGAAAATAATACTTTGATTAATGCAGTTGATGAGCACGGCATTCTTCTTTCTGATTTGGCCAAAAAAGTAAAAAGTAATTTATGGGCGCATTCAAATGTTGAAGATATCGCTAAAGATATCGACTGCATTATTTTTCCAGGAGGTTCAGATATATGTCCCACTTTATGGAAAAACGAGGGGGAGTGGCATGGTATTGAAAGTGACACCGATTACTCAGCAGAAAGAGATGTATCTGATTATTTATTGATGTCATATTGCCTAGAAAAAGATATCCCAATGTTTGCTATATGCCGTGGTATGCAAATGCTTTCGGTTGTTTCAGGAGCGGATATGATTAATGATATACCTTCTTATTTTGCTTCTTTAGGAAAAGATGATGAACAAATTCATCGTGATAAAAATAAAAAGGTTTTTGCCTCTCACTATGTGAAAATCACCGACAAAACCTCATTAATTTATGAAATCACTAATTCCACAACGTTAGAAAAAGTTCCTTCTTGGCATCATCAAGGTGTCTTATCAGTTGATGAAACTAAATTAACAATTACAGCCGAAACAATGACAGATGGAATAAGTATTATCGAAGGAGTAGAAAGAAAAGATTTATCATTCTGCTTTGGTGTACAGTTTCATCCTGAAGTCGCAGTTAGAAAAATAATAGATAAAGAGGAAGATGCTAATAACTACATGAACATGAAATCCGCTTCATCATTTTTTAAAGCTTTAGCAAACTTCAGAAAATAATAATCTATATTAAGAAAAGCAAAATTATTTGAGTTCTAATTCTTTTTCAATGTTATCCATTGTGCTAGGAGAATACTTTAAGAAAAAGACAAACAGAATAAGTAATAACAACCAATAATTTTTTCTAAAAGGTAATATATAAAACAATTATTATTCAAATATCCTTCACTTTTATTTAAAATAAATTTGAAGCATATATGAAAAAGATTTGGGTAATCATTGTTAATGTGTTCATCATGCTTTCCATGGTGGCTTTTGTTTTCATTTACTCCACTATTGAAAGTAGAGAAGTAGTCAAAAGACAAACATCAAACTTTGAAAACAACACCATCACAATGGAACATGTGATTCAAAATTATCTAGAAGGTGAACAAAATATTTGTAATGTTTGGTCTCACTACATCAATAGCGAAGCAAGTAAAGGAAATATGACTATTGATAGGGCTAGGGAATTTATTTTTAATTCTCATGTCTCAGAAGATGTTTCTGCGCATCTAGTTTTTGTTGACACATTAAAAGGCTATTCTACAAGACCAAAAATTGATGATGAAGAAGACTTCAAAGTTAACTATACAGATATAGACTTATTGCAAGATTTAAGTTGGATCCATCCCATGGAAGAAAATGTCATCAACATTTCTCGTTCCTATACCAACCCAATGAATGGAACACAATCTATTGCATTTTGTAATTTTATATCTCTTAATTCTGGAACCCTTACAGAAAAAGCAATTCTTCTACGTGTTTTAAAAACGGAAGAATTAAGTAAAAAATGGGCCTTTAAGCAAGAAGAATTCCAAAACGCTCAAATCGCGATTATTAATGCGAAAGGTGAATACATTATAAAAGGTCATTCCTATAGAAACTCTGACTTTTTTGAATTCTATCGTCGTAATAACAAAATTGATCCCGCGGAAGCAGATGCTTTCTTTAATAAAATCATATCTTCTCCATATGGATCTTTTACGATGCTAAATTCACAACACGAAAAATGCATCTTAGCCTTTACACCTTTTACTGCAACAGGAGGCTGGACACTTTTAAGCTTGATGCCAGTTAGCTATTTACATGTTAACACTGAAAACTGGTTATTAATTGGAGTGACCGTCACTGGCTTACTTGTGTTATTTATTTTCGATTTAATTGTCATGCTTCGTTTTAATAAGCAATTACAAGTTACCGCGAAAGAAGCTAAGTCAGCAAGTAAAGCGAAGACAGATTTCTTATCCACTATGTCTCATGACATTCGTACACCAA
>CADBNB010000403.1 GCA_902795895.1 uncultured Lachnospiraceae bacterium
ACTGGTTACATATCTTAGCTTATACCAAAATCGTCTATAAAATAGCACATTTCAATCATCTATATTTTTAAGTAACTTCCACCTCCCCATTTTGATATTCTCTCAAAGTCTTTTTTCATAGATTTCCAAAGTACATCCCATCTGAAACAAATATTTTTGTCTTATTTCTAATCTTTGCATTTTTAGGGTTAATGTTCTCATGGCGTCTTTTTATGCAAGTATTTCGAGAGAACTCGTTATTATTTTAGCTACTTAACCCTTCTATTTTGATTATTCACGATACTGTGAAGAGCTCTATCGAGCAGATAACGAATAGAATAATTAGACTACACTATCAAATGTCATACCTCTTTTCATCATTTTCAGAGTCGCTTTGATATGTGCTTTGTAGCAAGTACACGTTGATTGTATTCCTTTTGATTTCAAATTACAATCCGCAAAATCTACAATTTTTTTTCTGTTATTTCTCCCCTTTTTACATGTCACACCAGTTTTTTCCATTTATTTTTTCATAATTAAATATAACTCTACACCCTATAAAGAGGTTTGAGAATCCCCATCAAAATTTAGTATATTTTCTTTTGTTGAAACTTGCTCAACAAGCATAAAATCACTCTATAGACCATATGATTTATATCCTCTAGGTCAATAGATTGATTGACTTTGCAACTGGAATAATCTATACTGAATAGTAGGAAGGAGTTGAAAAAATATGAAAATGGAACGTATTAGTGACAATCAAATCCGCTGCACCCTGACAAGAAAGGATTTATCAGATAGAGAGCTTCGTATCAATGAATTAGCATATGGAACAGACAAAGCAAAAGAACTTTTTCGTGACATGATGCAACAGGCATCTTACGAATTAGGATTTGAAGCTGAAGACATTCCATTGATGATTGAAGCAATTCCTGTTTCTGCTGACTGTTTAGTGTTGATTATTACCAAAGTGGAAGATCCGGATGAATTAGATACCCGTTTCTCGAAGTTTTCTTCTGAACCAAACGCTGACTTGGATGAGTTTGATTTTGAAGATGCATCATCTTTTGATGAAGATTTACCACTTACCATCGATGAGATGGATCATATAAATTCACTTAAAAAGGAACCTGCTGATTTTATTCCGTTGTCAGATGCTGTATCGCCACAGAATATTATTCAAAAGGAACATCCAAAGAAAGAAAGTAAGAGTAGCACCGCACTTAATGCAGTACGGATCTTCTCATTTCATAACTTGTCAGAGATTATTGACATGAGTAAAGAGATACACTTGCTTTACCATGGTTCAAATTCTTTGTATAAAGATGCTGCTAAGGGAATGTATTATCTCATTATGAGCAAAGATGAGCATAGTCTTGAAGAGTTCAATAAAATATGCAATCTTGCCAGTGAATTCGGAAAGATGGAACGTTCTAATTTTGGTACATTATCGTACTATGAAGAACATTTCGAACAGATTAACAAGGGAAATGCAGTGGAAGTATTGCACAACCTTTAATTTATTCAATACCGCGGTCTGCGCATCCTCGCGGAGCGTTAAAAACGAGCAGGTTCATACCTGCTCGTTTTCTTCTTTACATCTGTGCGTTAAACAAGTTCTTTAACTTATAAACTACGTCGTCTGAGTCAGCTTTAATAACTGCTGCCTCATTTACTCCTGAAATTTCATTTAACTCATCCATGTCTGCATCATCGCCATAAGCAATAGAATACACCGGAATTTCTAATGACTTCAAAACTGAAGATACCTGGCTTAAATTATAGCCTTCATTCTGTCTTCCATCACTCAACAAGAATAGTACCGGTTTAGTCGATGGATCTGCCTCTTTTGCTTTCATAAGCATGTCAGTTGCAACCACAATTCCGTCATAAGTAGCAGTTCCACCAAGAGCTACCAGACTATCTACCGCTCCGTTAAAATACGAACGTTGATTTAAGTCAAATTTTGCAATTGGTAAATCGATAAATACTTTGTTGTTAAAACTTACTAAACCGATGCTGTTGTCCTTATCGATGTATTTTCCTGCGTTAATAAGAGATTCCTTTAACTGATTGATTGGATCTCCACCCATACTACCTGAAATATCAGCTACGAAAACTGCAGTAATTGAACTTCCGTTGTCTTTGTTTTCTTTCCACAAATTCTGAGCTTCCATAATAGTTGCACCACCGATGTTTGGAAGTTCACTATTGTAATCATCCATTTGGTTAAATCCATAGTCTTTTGCAAGATCCTGCATTTCGTCTGACAAACAGTACTCTGTAAACATACGAAGTGCCTCTTTCTTATTTTCTGAAAGATTTCCAATTGCATACATCGGACCATCATGTCGTATTCCGAATGGAATAAATTCATAATTACTTAGCTTTTTATCGTTTATATATGTCTGATACTCATTTACCATGCCATCCAAAGTACCTGAATCTGCAGCATCTCTCATCTGCTGTGTCGTATAAGCTACAAATGGCACATTTTTCTGGAATTTTGCAAAACCATCAATGGCTGTATCACTTAAAATGTTCTGACTATCATAAATATATAATGTCTCTAACAAGAAATTTAATCCTGTAGAACTTGAAAATGGATTTGTATATCCCATAGCAATATCGCCGGCTGCAGTTGCCTCTACAACTGTTTTAAAATCCACCTTACCGTACTTGTCTTTTAATTCTTTCTTTACTTTTTGTGAAACCAATATACCTGCAACATTTCCTGTTAACTTATCCGCATATACTTCCACTTTTTGCCCCTGTGTTTCAATCAACTGTCCCCACAATGAACTAGATGGCGAATATGCATCCGGCAAATACTTTCCGGATGTGATATAATCTGCGCCTGTTCCTGATGACATAGAACGAATGGTTATAGCAACTGATTTGCCATCAATAGTATGTTTCTGTTTATTAAATCTTTTTGCTGCTTCAATCATCCATCCATCGGTATCGCTACCTGCTTTTTCCGGTGCAGCGAAAATTTCAATATTAATCTTTCCTGAACCTTCTAAACTGATTGGATACTTTGAAATATCAGGTAATTCTTCCGCCAATGTGTTGCTTCCGCCGATATCAACCGTACCTTTGGTCAATTCTTTTTCTGAAGTTGACACTTTCTTTAC
>CADBNB010000404.1 GCA_902795895.1 uncultured Lachnospiraceae bacterium
ATGCCTATGAAAATGAGAAAAGACAAGGCTTTTTGACTATATCCGGAGGACATAGAATTGGACTTGCAGGAAGCGTGGTTGTAGAACAGGGAAAGATAAAAAATATAGTGAATATCTCCATGTTAAATATTCGTGTAGCTTGTGAATATATTGGGTGTGCAAAAGAGATTATGTCTTTTCTTGTGGAGGGGAAAGAAGTGAAAAATGTGCTGATTGTATCTCCGCCAGGAGGTGGCAAAACCACGTTACTTAGAGATGTGATTCGAAATCTTTCTTCTGAACAATATGGATATACCGTGGGAGTGGTGGATGAAAGAGGAGAAATTGCTGCCTGTTATCGAGGAGTGCCACAAAATGACCTTGGAATAACGACGGATGTGCTGGATGGCTGTCCAAAAGGTGAGGGAATGGAAATGCTACTTCGCTCCATGGCTCCGGATGTTATTGCTGTGGACGAGCTTTCGGTAAAGGAAAAGGAAAAAGTGATGATTGCATCCAATGGCGGGTGCAAAATATTGGCAACCATCCACGGGGAAAACCTTCAACAGGTGGAGAAAAAAGGGTGGATCAATGGAGGGGATGACAATGTTTGTTTTGACAGAATCATTCTTATGAAAAATCGTTTTCATCCGGGAAAAATAGAGAAAGTTTACGACAAAGATCAGAAAGTAATCTGGGCGGACAAGGAGATGGTGTAGATGCTTCGCGGATTGGGAGTAATTTTGGTGATGCTTGGATGCACTCTGGCAGGATGGTATAAGGTTTGGCAAATGAGGGCGAATGTTAGTGAGTTGTGTCTTATTCAAAGACAGTTAATTATGTTTATCGGTGAGATATCCAGTGGTTGTGTGGTATTGTCGGAAGTTATGGAGCGATTGAAACGTAATTCCAAAGGACATTGGAGTAAGTTTTACGAAGAAATATGCAGTCAGATGGATGGCAGAAAAGAAAAATCATTTGAAGGAATTTGGAACAATGCCACCGACAAATTTTTGAAACATCGTGGTCTTTCGAAAGAAGAACTGGAAATCTGGCAGGAATTTGGAACCCATATTGGATATTTGGATAAAGAAATGCAAATTACATTGGCAAAACTTTGTAAGGAAAGAATGGAACAATGGTATGCACTTAGAAAGGAGCAACTGGCAAAGACAGCGAAAATGTATCAGTCCTTTGGTATCACAGGTGGTCTTTTTCTTGTAATCGTGCTGTGGTAAAGGAGAGAGAAAAATGACGATTCATTTACTGTTTAAAATAGCGGCGGTGGGAATTTTAGTATCTGTACTTGGACAGGTTTTAAAGCATGCCGGCAGGGAAGAACAGGCATTTTTGACAAGTCTTGCAGGTCTTTTGTTAGTGCTTTTCTGGATTGTACCATACATTTCCCAGTTGTTTGACACGATACAAAAACTGTTTTCTCTATAGGGGGATGGCAATGGTAAAAATATCAATTTTAGGAATATGCGTGGTAATCGTGGGTATTTTTTTGAAACATGGAAAAGAGGAATATGCATTTTTATTTGGATTGGCGGGACTTTGTCTTATTGCAGGTTATGTTGTATTACAACTAAAAAATGTATTTGACTTTGTGGAACAGCTTCGGGCAGAGATGAACATAGATGCCAGATATATTTCCTTGCTCTTTAAAATGTTTGGGATATGCTATTTGACGGAACTAAGCTGTGACATTTGCAAAGATGCAGGGTATGGAGCACTGTCTAATCAAATCGCTGTGGCTGGTAAACTTACAATTTTTGCAATGGGGATTCCGGTTGTTAAGCTTTTATTGGAGAGTCTGCCATGGTAGGGAAAAAAAGAGTGATTGGTATGGTGTTTTTATTGTTGTTTGTTGCAAGTTTTTGGACAAGTGTGGCTTCGAAAGCTAGTGTGAAAGAATCTGACGATGATACGAAAACAATGACACAGACTTACGCTGAGAAATTAGTGGGAGATGAAGTTGGGGATATACAAACTATTTTAGATGAAAATTCGTCGGAGCATATGTCCTTTTTTGACATGGTGTGCCAATTGCTGAGTGGAAAATATCCATTTTCTGTACAAGGAATAAAAATGATGGTGAAAAATTGTGTAAAACAGTATTACAAATCGGATTTGAATGTCTGGAAAAAATGTCTGATGCTGGCAATATTTTCGGCTTTGTTTGGGGCATTAACCCAGTTGTTATCCTATGAACAGGTAGGGCAAAATGCAGCTTTTGTAGTAAGGGCTCTTATTGGAACGATTTTAGTATCCGTGGTAAATCCGTTGCTTTCTTCGGCAGAGGAAATGATTTCACTGGTGATTGATTTTATGGAAGCGTTGATGCCGGTATTTTTTATGTCATCACTAGCAGCAAATGGCAGTGCCACAGCCTCTGCAGGATATGAGATTGGGCTTTTAGTGATCGGATTGGTAAATGTGCTAATGAGCCGGATTTTATTACCGGTAATCCGTTTGTATTTTTACAGCTCTATTATCAATTGGTTGTTTGCGGATGGAAAAATGGGGAATTTCACAGAAATGTTGGAAGTGGTTATACGATGGGGAATCAAAGGTGCACTTGGTGTTGTGACAGGAATGAATGCAATCGAAGGACTTTTGTTGCCGGCAATACAAAAAGTGAAGCAAAATGCAATTTTGAAAACAGGAGAAGCGATTCCCATTATCGGTGATGTGGCATCGGGAGGCGCAGAAACACTTTTTGCAGTGTTTTCACTCATTCGAAATGCGGTGGGAATTGCAGGATGTATTGTGATTGTTGTTATGTGTCTGGCGCCCATTATAAGACTTTTGGTGTTCCATTTTGTATTCCGTTTGGAAGCGGCAGTGGTGCAGCCTATGGGGGAAGACATTATGGGAAAGTGCTTTGTGTGTGTGGCAAAAACTGCCGGATTTTTACTTCGAATGGAGCTTGCCTGTATTTTGTTATTTTTGGTTACTATATTAATTCTGTCTTATGCTATGAGTATGTAAACCCACATGTCAGTCTGCTGACACCACCATAAATGAAAGTGGGTTTTCTTTGAAGATATAGAATGTAAAAGCACGAAAGATGTAATCAGTGAGGATAAGATGTTTAGACAATTTTGAAAATATGAGAGTTAGTTTTTGATTGGTTGCTTATAAAGAGGGAAACATGGAAATTTTTTTGAATTTTGCTAAAAAGATAGTCTTACTTTATGTGTGTTTGCAGATGATAGAACCATTGATTTCTGAACAGAAGGTGAGACATTTTATTCGAAAAATGATGGGAATTATGATAGGAGTATGGATACTGCAAGGAGTTCAGGAAAGTGTGGAACAATTGGATATATTGGGATTTGACAG
>CADBNB010000405.1 GCA_902795895.1 uncultured Lachnospiraceae bacterium
CAGTATTTGCAATTAAAAATGGTTATGTAGAATTATAAAAGGTATTATAAAGGAAAATGTTTCACGTGAAACATTTTCCTTTTTTATTTATGTAATAGGAAATTGCGATGAAATTTCCTATTACATAAAAACGCTCCGCGAGGATGTGCGGACCGCGGAGAATGAAATAATTATGAGAATTTTAAATGTAATACTATTTAATCATAATATGTAATAAAGATTAATGTTTCACGTGAAACATTTTTCTTTTTTTTATCGGATTTATAGATATGTAAAAAAAAACGTGGTATAATTGATATTAGTTGATTGCTCTATGAGCATTTGTATGAAATTTTATTAAAAAAATGGTCTGTTATTGAATAAATACAATTCAATCGTTAGATATGGAGCAAGTTTTGACAAAAAAAGAGAAATGAGGAAGGTTACAATGGGTAGAATAATTGCAGTTGCAAACCAAAAGGGTGGTGTAGGTAAAACTACTACTGCTACAAATTTGTCTGCCTGCCTTGCAGAAAAAGGAAAAAAAGTTCTTGCAGTAGATATTGATCCTCAGGGAAATATGACCAGCGGTTTGGGAGTAGATAAGGATGAAGTTGATTATACCGTTTATGAACTTCTTCTTGGTGAGTGTAGTGTTGAAGAATGTCTTATTGAAAATGCATTAGATCATTTATCACTCATTCCTTCGAATGTAAACTTAGCTGGTGCTGAAATTGAGTTGATTGGGCTTGACGATAAGGAATATATTTTGAAAAAATATATTGATCAGATAAGAGATAATTATGATTTTGTAATTATTGATTGTCCACCATCATTAAATACACTTACTGTCAATGCAATGACTACTGCTGATACAGTATTGGTTCCGATTCAATGTGAGTTTTTCGCGTTGGAGGGATTGTCTCAGTTGATTCATACAATCAATCTGGTGCAGGATAGACTGAATCCTAATTTGGATATTGAGGGTGTTGTATTTACTATGTATGATGCCAGAACCAATCTGTCACTACAGGTTGTTGAAAACGTAAAAGATAACTTGAACCAGACAGTGTACAAATCAATTATTCCTAGAAATGTAAGATTGGCAGAGGCACCTAGTCATGGATTGCCAATCACTTTATATGATTCAAAATCTGCCGGTGCAGAGGCATATCGTCAGTTGGCAGATGAAGTAATTAAAAAAAGAAAGAAAAACAAATAATTAAGGAGTAGTGTTTTATGGCTAAAGCAAAAGGACTTGGAAAAGGTTTGGATGCTATGCTTCCAAAGAAAATCGAAAAGCCAAAAGAAGAAACAGAAAAGAAGGAAGAAGAAAATGTTTCACGTGAAACATTAGTTAAAATTTCTAGTATTGAACCAAACAGAGAACAGCCAAGAAAGAAATTCAATGAAGATGCATTGCATGATTTGGCTGATTCTATTAAGCAATATGGTGTATTACAGCCATTGCTTTTACAGAAAAAAGGAAAATATTATGAAATTATAGCTGGTGAAAGAAGATGGAGAGCAGCCAGATTGGCAGGCTTGAAAGAGGTTCCAGCGATTATTAAAGAGTTTAGTTCTCAGGAAATTATCGAAGTTGCTTTGATTGAAAATATTCAACGTGAAGACTTGAATCCAATTGAAGAAGCACAGGCTTATAAGAAATTGATTTCTGACTTTAAGTTAAAGCAGGATGAAATTGCTGAGAGAGTATCAAAAAGCAGAACAGCAATCACTAATTCTATGCGATTATTGAAACTTTGCCCTGAAGTGCAGGAAATGTTAATTGATGATATTATCAGTAGCGGACATGCAAGAGCATTGATTCCGATTGAAGATGTAGAACTTCAAAAGAAAATCGCAAACGAAGTGATGGATAAGAGCTTAAGTGTTCGTGAAACAGAGACTTTAGTACGCAAATTACTAAGTGATAATCCTGAAAAAGAAAAGAGTAAAGAAAAACAAAAAGATAAGAAAACAGAAATTTTGTATAAGAGTCTTGAGGATAAGATTAAAAGTATAATGGGAACGAAAGTTTCTATTCAGAAAAAGTCTAAAAATAAAGGGAAAATCGAAATTGAATACTATTCAGATGAAGATTTGAACCGTATTTATGACTTATTAATGAGTATACAAAAGTAAGCCCACAGTCAGTGTGGTTGAAAAAGCAAAAAAGAAAGAGAGTTTAGACAACGATGAATATATTTGATGAAATTGGAATTGATGCCGGTTATGTAATTTTAGGTGTTGCAGGTTTCTCTGTATTATTATTTATTTTGAGTATTGTGGCACTTGTAAAGGTAAGCAAATTAAAGAAACGTTATGAAGCATTTATGCAAGATGGTGATGGAGCCAGCTTGGAAAAAATGTTTGTTAAGAAGTTTAATCAAGTAGATTATGTAATGAAAAACAGTCAGGTGGCAGATGCAAGACTAGATAATATTGAAAATAATCTCCTTCATGTGTATCAAAAGAAAGGTATTGTAAAATATGATGCTTTTGAAATGGGAGGAAAATTAAGTTATGTAGTATGCTTATTAGATAATCTTAATAATGGATATTTGATTAATTCTATGCATAGTACAAGAGAAGGATGCTATTCTTACATTAAAGAAATAGTTGATGGTGAAGCATTGGTAATCTTATCTGAGGAAGAAAAACAGGCATTGGAAATGGCATTAAATGCAGATAATAAATAGTATTTGTAACAAATGTTGTAGTCGGTGTAAATATGGGTATGTATACGATGTGGGTGTGTAGATAAAGTATAGACTCTGATACTATAGATAATAGCACTTTGTAATGTACTCTCAGGGAATAGTTATATTAAGGAGATGCTGAGAGGACATTGTAAAAAAAGTGGGGGTTGATATGAGAAAAATAGCGGTAACATCAATACAGGGTGATGAGATATTAGCTCAGGACATTATTAGTGATATGGATACATTATTAATGTCATCAGGTATCGTATTAAAAAAAGAATATGTTCATAGATTGATAGAATTAGGTATTCAATATATTTATGTGGAAGATGAATACGCGGAGTGTATTAAGAAAGACGATTTGACGGAAGTGAAGATCAAGGAACAGTGTCAAAAAGAGGTGCAGGAAACACTGGATCGTTTTGTGTATTGCGGAAGTAGTGAACTGGAAGTTTTAAAGGAAGTTGCTCAGGAAATTATTATGGATTTGCTGGAGGAACCACAGATTCTTTTTAATGTCAGCGGAGTTCGTCAAAAGGTTGAAACCTTGTATTCTCATTCTGTGAATGTGTCAGCATTGGCGGTATTTATTGCTTTACGCATAGGTGTGGCAAAGGATAAAGTGAGAGAAATTGCGATTGGAGCTTTGCTTCATGATATTGGCTATACTTACGTAAAGACAGAACTTAGAGAGAAGAAATACAAAGATTTTTCTGAAAAAGAAAAAAAAGAAATGCAGATGCACGTTATTTATGGTTATTCGGCAATTGAAAACCAGAACTGGATATCAAAAATTGCAAAAGATATTATTGTTCATCATCATGAATATGTGGATGGTACAGGATATCCGATGCATATTGATGGAAAGAAAATGCATATAGGAGCAAAAATAGTGGCAATTTGCGATACTTTTGATAATCTTGTGTATGGACTTTTGGATGAAGAGATGAAGGTTCATCAGGCGATTGAGTATATTGTTTCAAATGCAGGAACAAAGTTTGATACAAAAATTGCAAAAGTATTTAATAACAGCATTGCAGCTTATCCGACGGGAACAACAGTTCTGTTAGAGGATGGCAGGATAGGAATTGTCATAAGACAAAATAAAGAATTTCCTACCAGGCCTGTTATTCGAATTTTTAAGGATGCAGATGGAAATGTAATTCATGATTGGAATGAATGTGATCTTGCCAAAGAATTGAGTGTATTTGTGGAAGATACATTATAGATTAGCTTCTTGTCAAGCGAGCTTGCAGAAGCTATCTACTGACAATACTTTTAAAGGTTAGCGTAAAATTTTTGTAGGAAACAGAGAAAGAGAACGCCAGTTTGTGACGAAATAGATTTAGGCAAAAAACTCGTACAAAGGAAGGTGTTCTCTTTATGTATATTAGTATACAACATTTTTTAGAAAAAGGAATCGAAAGATTAAAGGAAGTAGAAAAAGCATTTTTGACCAATC
>CADBNB010000406.1 GCA_902795895.1 uncultured Lachnospiraceae bacterium
AGTATACATCCCATTGTAGTTTTTCTATGTACACCTCCCATAAAAAAACGAATTGACATGATTACCGACAAACTGATGAAAACTTCTTTGATAAAACCGATACAAGCAAACGCCACCAAAGTACATGTCAACTTTTCAATTTCTGTCAATATAACTTCTATACTGTATCCAACACGTATTCCCTGGTCACTCTCCTTGTCAAGCTTTAAAAGTCTTTGCATCGTCCGTACAATCCATGTATTCATGTTATCTACAAATTTGAAACATTCCATGCCACGACCTCCTTACAGATGCAGAGTACAACTTTTCCCTTTTTCTTTCAATCGTTCTCCAAAAAATTGTCACAAACGACACATTTAACGACACCAACGACAAAAAACGTATCTTGCATGCCATTTACATCTTTGTTAGAATCAAACTACAGGGAGGTGCACGTATGCATACGATTTTAATTGTGGAAGATGATCCATTACAGTTACAGATATTGGAAGAAACGATACATTCACAATATTCTAGTTGGACTATATGTACCGCTACTTCCTATGAAGAGGCAATCCATTTATTGGAACTATCCATAGAGAAAAAGAATTATTTTTCCTTATTTTTATTAGATATTCAGTTATCCCAGGAAAAGGGGGATCGCGGCGGATTTATCTTTGCCAATGAAGTTCGAAATATCCCGTCCTACTATATGACTCCTCTTTTATTTTTGACCGCAGTATCGGATGAAAACTATTTTGCACTGTCCCACTATCACTGCTACAATTACATTGCAAAACCATATTCCAGAGAAACCATTCTCTTTCAGTTACGCCAAATGATGCTCACCGGATATATAAAAGAAGAAACTTTAAAACTTATGGATACAGACCATATTTATCATCAGGTTCCTATACAAACCATACAGACGATTCAATCAAAGAGTCATGTCCTTACCTTTCAATTGACGAAAGGACACATTTTATCCCGGGAATTTACATTAGATGGCATCACGCAAAAACTTGGAAAACCCTTTTTGCGTTGTCACAAAACAGCAACGATCAACACCGATTACTTAACCTCTTTTGATCGAAAGACACAAAATGTAATCATTGCCGGAACACCTATTCCTGTAGGAAGAAAATATCTTCCTGATATTGAAAACATAAAACCGAAAGGAGCCCTATTCTAATGATCCTACTTTCCTGTCTAGCAACCTTATTAGAATTTATTTGTGTATATATTTTAGCTAAATTTATCACAAACACTTCGTTCATTCCAAAACAGATCGATATTATTTTTTGTCTCTTAGATATTCTATTCGTAGGTTGTTTTCCTAAAGCCTCCTCTGTTTATCTGCTCTTTGCAGGACAAGTGATTTTAATTTCGTATTTTCTAGTAACTGAAACTTCTAAACTGACCCATTCTATTTTGCTATACGGTTTTATATTTGCATGTATCACTTTGCTTCAGACCATTATTATTATGGTTTTAGGAATCACAGACCTGACATTATCCGGTACTTATGAGGAAATAATAGGCTGTTTTTTGACATTACTCTTACTTTGTTTTTCCTGTTTGGTCATTCCATATCGAAAGATTTATCATTGGCTTATTCACACAGCATTGCTTTGCCGTATTATACTAATCAACACTTACTTGATTACCTTAGGGCTCACTTTCTTTTATAAGATTAACATGCAGACTGCTTATCAATCCTACCTGTTTCTCTTTTTATTGATTACATTACTTTTAGCAGCCAATTCCTGTATCTTATACTATGATTTTCAACTGGATATAAAAGAGCAACTGCTTCTTTCTTACCAAAAAAACCAGCCCATTTATGCAGACTTAATTCACGATATTCGCGCCAGCCAGCATGAATATTCCAACCGTATCCAGCACTTGGAGAATCTTCCTCTCACTTGTAAAGACTACGATTCTCTTTGTAATGCATTATCCAATTACACCAAACAATACAAAAAGACCATACAGGCATATCCACTTCTGCGAATCAATATGCCTCTTCTTGCTGCGTCCTTATACAGTTTATACACCCAGGCAGAGGCGCAACAGATTCACCTTCAGTTTGATGTAGTCTCAGAGGTTATCCAAAGTTCAGTTCCAGAATATGAACTTTCTGACTACCTGTGCATTCTCACCCAAAACGCCATCGAAGCCTGCTCACCCGGTGATACCATATATGTACATATGATTTCAGAAAACGGTCAGCTCCATTTTTCCATCAGAAATCCTTCAAAAATATTCTATTCTCCAGAAGAAATAAATGAATTTTTTCATAAAGGATTTACAACTAAAAAAGACTCTCCAAAAGATTCTTCTCAAAAACATGGTTATGGTCTTTATCAGTTATTGTCTAATATCCGAAAACAACATGGAACCATTTGCGCCGACTGCCTTTTTTATGATGGTGTCTATTGGATTGTATTTGAGTTGGAAATATAAAAAGCAGAAAGCTTATGGATAATTCTCCATAGCTTTCTGCTTCTTTTACATTCCTTATTTTGTTCTTTACACTACAACTTCCAAAATATCTTTCGTTGTCTCGCTTTCATCCAGTTTTCTGCATACATATTCCTTATATGCTTTGGAAGTGGCTTTGCATCCTCGTGAAACCGCTCTAAATAAGCCTCAAACAGCTCTGTATTCACCAATGCAGAATTACCCACTTTATAGATTGCATCTGCTTTTTTTGCCATTTCCATAAACCTTGTCTTACCTAAACTGTAGATTACTGCACCCTCCGATGCATTCACATACTTTTTCA